>NZ_JBHSPB010000029.1:0-88805 GCF_042656465.1 Streptomyces gamaensis | reverse complement strand
CGAAACACTGCGAGAGGCCAACAACTCCCGCAAATCTTCCGCTTGTTCAAGGGAGGGGCGGAGGTTCACGTCAGGCTCAACGAGACAGGGAGCCTCAAGTGACACTGCAAGGATCACGAGACACTAGAGCCGCCCTGCCCGCCGCGCGAGTTGCAGCGCGCGGTGACCCAGGTTTTCTTCGCGACCACTCAGCGTGGGGAGCATAGGGAGGTCGGTGCCGCCGCAATGGTTGTTGGGCGCGTCAAGGGGAACTTGCACGAGGTCGTTCACAATCCCGCTGCCGCGCGCGACTCTTCCAACGGCCTGAGCACCCTTGGACAGGATGATGCAGGTGTTGTCGAAGGCGGGGTTCGCGATGGCGCCGATTCCACCCGCTGATGCCGGCACCGCACCGGCCAGTGACAGCCATGTCACGGCGGCAATCAGGGTGAGGGCTGCGGCTGTTCTACGAAGTGCCATGCCGGGTGAACGAAGTGCGGGTACATCGGTAACCGGTGGTCAGTCTTCTGCGCGGCTGTCACCACTGATCCGGAAGCCGAAACCTCTCCCGGCCCCGCTGCGCGAGCGCGCGGAAAACGCGACAGGCCCGAGCTCAAGCGTTGTGCTCGGCAGGCTGTGCGGTGGTGTTGTTGTCCGGGGCGGCGTGAGGCGTGCGGCCCGGCATCCATTTCAGCGTGGCGGCCATGCCGAGGCCGAGCGCGACCACGGCGACGCCCGCGGCCAGGTGCATCGCATCGGTGAACGCGGCCTGTGCCTGTCCGGCCAGCGCGGCAGCCGCCGAGGGGTCCAGTTTCTCCGTCTCGGCGAGGGCCCCCGTGATGGACTCCGCCGCACCCGCCCGCGCCGAGTGGGGGAGCGGGCCGAGGGCATCGGTGATGCCGGAGCGGTAGACCGTGGAGACCAATGAGCCCAGTACCGCGACGCCCAGCGCGATGGACACTTCCTGTGCGGTGCTGTTGAGGGCTGCTCCCGCCCCGGCCTTCGCCGGCGACAGCACACTCATGATGCTGCTCGTCGCCGGTGGCACCACGTTGGCCATGCCGCCGCCCCACAGCAGGAAGATCACTATGAGCAGCCACGGGGACGTGCCCGCGTCCACGGCCTGCATGAGCAGGACGGCGGCCAGAGTCATACCCAGCCCGCCGGCCACAACGGCCCTGGTCCCGAACCGCTGCGCCAGGGCCACGCTGCGCGGTGCCAGGAACAGCTGGGCGAGTGCGAAGGGCAGCATCATCAGACCCGCGTGCAGCGGCGACAAACCCCGCACCGACTGCAGGTACAGAGAGATGAAGAAGTAGACGCCGCCCACCGCGAAAAATGCCAGGGACACCGCCCCGACCGCTGCGGACAGCCGCGAGTCGCGGAACAGCCGCACGTCGAATGCCGGGAACCTGGTACGCATCTCGTGCCGGACGAACAGCGCCAGCGTGACGATCCCGACGGCGAGGGCCGTGACCACGGCAGGACTCAGCCACTGGGAGGTCTCGCCACCGTGGACGATGCCCCAGATCATCGCGACCAGGCCGACGAAGGACAGGGCGACGCCGAGCGGATCGAAGCCGCCGGGGGACCCCTTCAGCTCCGGGACGACGAGGGCGACCGCGGCCAGCGCCACCAGGGCCACGGGGATGTTGACCATGAAGATCGAGCCCCACCAGAAGTGTTCGAGCAGGAAACCACCGACGACAGGGCCGATGGCCACGGACGTGCCAATGGCCGCGCCCCACAGGGCGATTGCTCTGCCGCGCTCCCGGTCCCCGAACACATTGGTGATGATCGCCAGGGTCTGAGGCATGATCGCCGCACCGCCGGCACCCATCAGAGCGCGCGCGGCGATCAGTGTCGCGGGGGATTCCGCCAGGGAGGCCACCAGCGATCCCGCGCCGAACACCACGATGCCGCCGATCAGCAGCTTCCTGCGCCCGATCCGGTCGCCGAGCACTCCGGAAGTGAACAGGAGCCCGCCGAAGACCAGGACGTACCCGTTGGTCGCCCATTGCAGCTGCCCCTGCGTAGCACCCAGCCCGGATACCGGGTCGGCGAGTGTCGTCAGCGCCACATTCAGGATGGTCGTGTCGATGATGACCATCAGTAGTCCGGCCACCACGGCGCCGTGGATGAACCAGCGGCGCGGATGTCCGTCGGCCCTCTGTGTCAGGGCGGACTTCCCCGCGGAAGTACGGGCCGTCATGGAATTGCTCCTCCCAGTAAGAACTTCGACGCAAGTTGAGGCTCGCCTCAACATCGCTTTCGCGACCATACGTCAAGTTGAGGGAGTCCTCAACTTGTGTTCACTATGATGGGGAGCCATGAGCACCGAAACGGCGGCCAAGGAGAAGGCAGAGACGCCCCGCCCCAGGCGGAAAGACGCCCGGCGCAACCGGGAGAAGCTGATCGCGGCGGCCACCGAGGTCTTCACCGAGCGGGGACTCGGGGCGCCGCTCGAAGAGATCGCCCGCCGGGCCGGAGTCAGTATCGGAACGCTCTACAACCACTTCCCCTCGCGGGACGACCTGGTCGTCGCCTACTGCCCGACCAGGTTCACCGCCCAGCTCCAGGACGCCGACCGGGCCCTGGAACGCACCCCCTGGGAAGGCTTCGTCTGGTACCTGACGCGCCTGTGCGAACGGCACGCCTGCGACCGCGGACTCGCGGACCTGCTCACCTGGAAACTTCCGGACACCCCGGAACTCCGCGACGCGTGCGCCAGCACCTACGAGCGGACCCGGCGGATCATCGCCCGTGCCCAGGCGGACGGCAGTCTGCGTCCCGACTTCACGCCTCAGGACATGTCGTTCCTGATCTGGTCCAGCGTCTGCGTCATCACGGCGACCTCCGAGGTGGCCCCCGACGCGTGGCGCCGCCACCTGGATCTCCTCCTGGACGGCTGCCGTGCCTCGGCCGCCCACCCCAGTGCCACCCCGCCCATGACCATGGAGCAGCTGCTACGGACGGTCCCGGCGTTGGGAACGGCTACGTCGCAAACGGCCACTTCGCAGCCGACGGAGCAGTGACGTCGGGGATCCCGGTCGGTAGCGGCAGTCACGCATGCCGTGCCCGTGGGGGAACGTGCCGATGGTGCACCGGGGCCGTGCCGGCCCCGGCCTACTTGGCCGCGGGGGCGGGTGACCTGCCGGCAGGCCGGGTGTGCGCGTCCACCTGCCCGATGTCCGACAGCGGATGCTCCTTGCCCGACAGGATTGCGTCGAACTTCTTCTCGCCACTCACGTAGCGCTGGAAGAAGGCCGAGATGTACGTGGTAGCGATCTTCCGCTGGCCGGTTTCGCTCAGCTGGCGGTAGGTCTTCTGGTTGACATCGTGCTGGGGGTGAGGTCGGCAATGGCCCGTGGGCAGAGAACGTCCTCCAGGACCGGTCTTCATCGCGTCGTCCTCCGCGTGGGCCTGCCGACTCGACGGCGACCATTGGGTGTTGAAGTAGTTGTGGTTCGCACCATGCACCGTGATGTCGTGCATTCCGGCCGTGTTGCCTGCCTTTCGCGCATCGTCCAGGAACGTCGCGCCTGTTGTCCCCACGGCACCGTCGCAGGTGCCGCTGACCACGGCGAAGGCGGAATTCACCACGGCGGCATCGGGGTTGAACGCGTCCGTCCCGTCTTCGTCGGGCTGAGCATCGAACGGGTAGGCCGGTGCCAGGGCCAGAACCGCCTTGACGTCCACGCCTGACGGCCACCGATCCCGATGACCTTCGGAGGCGTGCTGCACGACCGCTCGCCCGCCCTGTGAGTGCCCCATGGTTCCCACCCTGCCGAAGTCGATGCTGTTGGTGAAGTCCACGTCACTGCGCTTTCCGGCAGGGTCGGTGAACTTCCCCGCGAGGTCGCCCTTTCCGGTCTCGGAGAGGCTCTTCCACAGCGAGAGATGCTTGTCGACCAGTGCCGCCCGGGCGGCTGCCCCTTCGCCGCCGAGCAGGTTCGCGTTGACGGCGTTGGCGCTGATGGACACGACTACATAGCCTTGACGTGCCAGTTCTTCGCCCAGGTAGTCGTAGCCCCGGTAACTCGGAAGCGCAGCCGACCCGGCCGGGCAGGGCCAGACCCCGTCCTGGCTCGTGCACGGATTCCACATGCCGTGCAGCTGCACAATCATCGGACGGCGGCCGTCACGGACGTCCTTGGGGTAATGCACCACACCGGTCAGTTCCATGGGGATGCCGGTACCGGGGTCCTTGAAGGCAGTGTCCCCCAAGTCGTAGGCCGCGGTACCCACTTCGTGCGCAGCCGAAGACGCCGGATCGTGCGCAGCGGCAAACGCACTGCCTTGAGTGCCGGACACGATCACACCAGACAGACCCACGGCCGCCGCTGCTATGCCTGCCTGTCGGATCCTGCGGTGCCCTGTGGTACGCCGTGCTTGTGCCTGTTCGGTCATTTCTCTTCCTTTGCTGATGTTGGGCCGGTGGAAATCCAGGGCTTGCCCGGACGCGAGGAGCCGGTCCGGGCGATCTGCCACAGCTCCCTCGGTGCTGTCTTCCATCCCTTGGACCGGATCGTGCGCAGCGTTTCCTTGCCCAGCAGCACTGCACCGATCAGCTTCACCGCGAAGCCGAGCAGGGCGAGCAGCACCAGTACTCCGGGCAGGACCAGGTCCAGTCCGCTGTCGTCGTCGAATGCCGACGTGGCGACAACGGCCAGAGCTGCGGCTTCGAACGCATATTGCATGGCCATTCCGCCGAGCACGCACGCTGCCCCCGCTCTCACCTGATTCACGACTCTGCCTTTCGGGTGGTACACCCGGCCTTGCGGGCCAGGCAGGATGATCTTCCTGACTGAAAGTTCAGTCAGCTTCAACGCTAACATCCGACGCACGGTCGCCCCGGCCGGACGCTCCTTCGCCGATCCCGAAGAGATCAGTGCTGGTGTCAACTTCTTCTATAGGTGCCAGATCGTCCTGGAGAGGGACGGCCATCGCCGCACCTGAGCCCTAGATTTTTCTTCACCGAGACCTTCGGCGCGCAGGTGATGTGCTGTTTCCTCGACCGTTCGCCGACCACTTCGGCCGTAAGGTCCACCCCGTCGTGGACCGGCATTCCGCCCGCCTCACGGAAGATCCACGATGCCAACTTTCAGCACCCGCGGCGCGACACCTGCTGCTCGGCGTGACAGAACAGCGCCGAGGACCGGCAAGCGGGCCGGAGCGGCTCAGCATCCGGCGCCGACGGGTTTCCGCAGGAGCGGGGTGGCCGAGGAACCTGCCTTTGTCCGCTGGCTGTTCGGAGGTGAGCGGGGAGAGAAAGCCGACCAGTTCCTCGCCTCGGCGGCACGTGGCGCGGACTCGGCGCTGCGTGCCATGGGCGGTGCCCCGCGTCCGTACGGGGAACCACGAGGCGCGAGGACGTGGAGCCAGCACCTGGTGGCCGGCCTCTACTACACGGACCTGGTCAACAGGATTGTCAGCCCGGAGACCGTCGCCAAGTGGGCCGGTTGTGCTCCCGCCTCCCCCGTGGCCACCACGGCCGACCGGCGGGACGAACTGGAGCTGAAGCAGTGGCTGGCCACGGCGGAGGCGCAGCACCAGGACCCGACACCCGACGTCGGCGCCGGTATCCGGAGCATCGTGAGCAGTATCCCCGGCCTCGAAACCCTGGCCACGACCGTGCAGGGGCTGGCGAGCGAACTGTGGGTACGGGCGGTGGCAGAACCCGCCGAAGCCGCGAGCGCCGCCGAGGGAGCCGGCTGTCTGCTCCCTGCCGCGATGGTCGGGGCCGCGACGGGATCCCCCGCGGCCGCTGCCGGGGCGTATGCGGTGTGTTCACAAATCCCCAGCACACAGGCATTGCAACTGTCCGGGATCAACCGGCAGTTCCGGCCGTTCACCGAGCAGGAGCTCGGGAATCTGACCTGCGACCAATTGCAGGAGACAGTGCCCAGGCGGCAGGACGTGTGGGAGAACGGGCTGGAAGTCACGTACTACATAGTCGCGCCCGGGATCTGGTTCCCCGACGTCATCAATCCGGTGGAGGCGTACAGCGCACCGCTGCGGACTCCTGAGGGGCTGGCCAGGCTGGGATTCTGGTCGCGGGCCGACTGCGACCGGTTCCGGGAACTGGAGGGCCGTGAGAAGGACGGAAAGCTCACCGACGAGGAGGTGCAGGAGTACTACCCCATGCGGGACCTGTACCGCGGGCTCCAGCAGGAGGCTCCCAAGGCGGCACGGCAGGTGCTCGGGCTGTCGGGGGATGAACTGCTTCGCGCGTACACCCGGGTGGCCAAGCTGCACGGCATCCTGGGCCGGCAGGGCACCCCGGACGAGAAGAAGCTCATCGAGATGCTCGGGACCACCGCTGTGGTTGCCCCTTGGGAACTGGACGAGCGATGCCCGGCCCCCGTAGGTACGCTGCGACGCCCGCAAGTGCTACGGGACGAGAGCGATTCCACGGTCAGCTACGTCTTCAACGCGGCCACGGGTGTGACCGGCCGACCCAAGCCGTATGGCCGCCGGTTGCTCCGGGACATCCTCGATCCTGCTCACGAGGGGGACGACACGACCGTGGCGACGGAGCCCGCTTGCGCGGCTGCCGTGTACGGAGCGCCCTCTCTTGTGCAGATCAACGAGGATGCTGTTGCTCTTCTGGTGATGAAGGGGAAGGACGGAAGGAACGTCGCTGTCCTGGGCCCCGACCGCAAGCTCGTGCACGAGTACATGCATGTTCACCAGAACCTCGGCGGGAACGGCGCCAACAATCGCAAAGTGGCGTTCAAGATCGGTTCCCACCGCTATGAAACGGTTCCCAACGAGGCATACGCGGTGGGTGGTACGAACCTCACCGCTGCCATGTGGAAGGCCGAACACCCGGGCATGGTCTCGTTCCTCACTCCCAAGGACGAGGTCGTGCGGCGCAGAGTGCAGCATGATGTCACTGATCCGCACACCGAGGCTGCCGACAGGGCGCTGGCCAAGCAACAGGATGCCCTCCGACGCAAGGAGGCGTCCTGCAGGGGCCGCAGCAACATCGACAGGTGGAAATGCGAGAAGGTACAGAAGGACATCGACAAGTTCGGGACAGCCCGGGAGACGCTGCTGGCGAAGATGAACGACCGTCAGGTGACGATCGCTGTCAACGAGCACACGGCCTTCACCGCCTCGGCCCGGCGGGACGCGTACAACCCTCGCTGTGACGACAGCAACGCTGTGACGGTGAACCTCCCCATCAGCGACGGCCAGTGGGACTACGTCATTGCCGACGAGGAACGGGCCGCGCGCGTCATCGGGAGCGCGGTGCGCGCGACCGGCCAGGGACAGCTGCACTTCGAGGGGTGGGCCGAAGGAGGCATGGCGCCTCAGACGCTCTCCAGTCGCCGCAGCCGACGGGATGCCCGCGGCGGAACCGACGACTGGACGTGTTCCGCACAGGACGGTCAGCGCTGGTACGTGTCCTTCGGGGACTCGTTCCAGGGAGAGGGCAGTCGGCACGTGGGCATCCCCGCACTGCCGTTGGACGCACCCGCGACGCTGCTCACGAACAGGCTGAAGATCGAGGGCGAGCGGCCCGGTGTCCACGACCCCAACATGACGGCTTTCAGCGGCCGTAGCGCCGAAGAGCTCTACTCCGGAACGTACCGCACCGCATCCGGCGACCCGGGCTGTCACCGGGCATTGTGGTCCCCCGCCCGACTGGCAGCAGGAGACGGAGTCGACACCGTCCAGTTCGGCTGTTCCGGCGCCACGACCGCCACGGTACTGACCGACACTCCGTGGAAGGGCCAGTACACAGGCCAGATCAAGCAGTTCAAGGAATGGTGGGCGCGCAACCCCGAGGCTCGTCCGGAGATCGTGGACATATCGATAGGCGGCAATGACCTGGAGGTGTCCAGCATCCTCAAGTGGTGCATTGCTACGGACCTGTTGGAGGTCCATGGCCACTCCCTGCTCAGAGCACCGGGATTCATACACTTCAACAAGTGCAACCCGGACGGCCCGCTCAAGGATGCCGGCAGTGCCGCCTATCGGCAGGTCGCCGGCCGCCTGGTGGAGATTGTCCAGGAGATCAAAGAGGTGTTCACCCAGCACGGTATGACGTACGGGGACGACTACCGAATTGTGCTGAAGTCCTACCCCCAGATCTTCCCGCCGGAGCGGCAGTACCAGCCGTCGCATCCGACACTCCCTCAGGAGATCGAAAAGATCGTGAATATCGGCGATCGCCTGAACGACCTGCACAACAACCTCGACAACCTGCCGCGCGCAGTATCCGACGCCGAGTCCGCCTTGGACGATCTGCTTCAGCTGATATACCCGCGCGCCGAGGCCGGTGGATTCCCCGTCGATGCCCAGTCCGTCAGTTACCTACGGAAGATCGGCAAGAATCTGAACCAGGCCGTGAAATCGGCCGGATACATCGCGGGCGTGGACTTCCTTGACCTCGCTGAGGCGTTCGACGGACACGAACTGGGGAACAAAGGAGCACAGTTCCAGCAGAAGGGGCCGGACCAGACGGGAGCCGACGGTCGGCCTGTCACCACGGGCCTGATCCCTGTGAGCCGACTGCACTGGGTGAACCCGCTCATTCTCACGGACGGTGCCCAGGGCATCCAGGAATCGTTCCACCCTGGCTTCCCCGGCTACCAGGCAATCAGCTCGGCGATGAGGTCCTTCTACGAACAGGTCATGGGCTCGGACGGCCTGATGGACGGCAAAGCCCTGGTGGACAGTTCGTCGAACCCGGGCCGTACTACCGCGACAGCGAGACGACGCGATTCCGGGCACGGTCTCTACCGGCTGAGCATCACCGACATCAAACATGTCGAGGGGACGGAAAGCGGAGGGACGAGCGAACTCTTCGGCATGGTACTCCTGATATCTTCGCAGGACCTGGTCAGGTCCTTCTACCGCACTCGCGAACAGTGGCGGAAGTACGGCAGGGGCGAGTCCATGCTCCAGGACGGTACTCCGGTCGAAACGGTGCTCAACGGCGAGGCGAGCCCGGAGGATCAGTTCATGATCCGGTGGAAGATTCTTGAGGCCGATTGGGGGTTCTGGGACTCCGATGACAGTATCGGATCAGGGCGGTTGACCATTGCACAGCGGCAGCTGGCCGCATGGCGCGCTGAAGGAACTCTGGCCTGTCACAGGCCTCATACGGCCACACAGACGGTTGAGAGCGAGGAAGGCAAAGTCGAGATCCAGTACAAGATCGAGTGGACCGGGGGCGCATGCGCGCACGTGCCCCCACCGCCGGCCGCGCCGGTCGGCGAGACTCCCGCGCGACGTGCTCAGCGTGAACGTGAAGAGGCGGCACGCCGCCTGCTGCGGAACAGCTTCAGGGTGCATCCCTGAGCGCGGGGTCGTGCCGGGCGAAGCAGCCGACGCCAAGTGCCGTGCCAGGTCCTGCAGTCAGCGGATCTCGGCCTGGACGGTGCCGAACCGCTCGGTCTCCCGGCGAGGCCGGGAGACCGAGCGGTTCGGCGCCACCAAAGGTGTTCCAGGCCCGTCAACCGGGCACGCTCACCATGCCGATGGACCGCCCGCCGCGGCCGGACGGCTCAGGAGCACTCGACCCGGTCGCGAGGCTCGTACCGCGTCCGGAACGTCTCACGCTTGACGTCCTTGCCGCCTGAGCGGAACACCCGGTCCACGTTGACGTCGAAGCCCTCCAGCGGGGTCTGGGGCTCGCACCCGGTTCCGCTGCCCGGGCGGGTGCCCGGCTGCTTCACATTGGTCCGCGGACCCTTCTCGGCCTTGATCTCGTCGTACTTCTTCGTGCCGAGGAAGGTCACGGTCACCGAGGTGTCCGTCGAACTGGCAAGGGCGTAAAGGGCGTTGCCGGAGTCGTTCTTGAACTTCAGGTCGAGGCTGCCCCAGGCCACCGTGGCCTCGCGCCCTTCGGGGTACCGCTCGATGTAGAAGGAATGCGCACCGTACTCCACGGGCTTGACCCCGGCGAAGAATATGGCGTTGAAGACGGTGGTGGCGACGGCGGACACACCACCGCCGAGTTCCTTGGTGTACTGGCCGTTACGGATGATGGTGCCGTCGACGAAGCCGTTCTCCTTCGTCCGTTCGCCGACCGTGCGGTTGAAGCTCCAGGTCTCGTCCGGCAGCACGACCGAGCCGTTGATCAGTTTGGCCGCGCGCCCGATGTTCGTCTTGCGGTAGTCGGCCGCCTCGAAGTCCACCGTGAAGGAGGAGACCTTCTCCTTGAGGCCGAGCTTCTCGACATTGGCCCGTGTCAGCCTGGGCTCGACCTTCTCGGTGGCCACCTCGCCGGTGCGCTGCTGGGCCCCCTTCTTGGTGAGGAGGGGCAGAACGGCATCCCGTACGGTCCGGGCGGTGGCTTCCTTGCCGGGCTTGCCGTCGGATTCGACCACGACCCGGTCGCCGTCCAGTCGCAGAGTGGCGTCGGTTGCCTTCTGTGTGGCGTTCCCGAGCGGACTGGCCACGTTCGGGTCCTTGAGCAGTCCCTCGCTGTCGAGTTCCGCCCGCAGTTCGCCGGAGTCGTCCGCCTGCAGTTTCAGGTACTTGCCGAGGACCGACGGGGCGATGCCGATCCTCTTGCCGCCCGTGGTGAGGGTCACCGGGCCGGACATCGCCGGCTGCGCGAACTCCCGCAGCGCACGCTCTGTCTTGTCCTTGTCGGTCTTGGGCGAGGTGGTGCGGGTGGGCAGTTCCACCGGATTGCTGTCCGGGGCGAGATAGGCCGAGCGCAGCGTTCCCAGAGCGCGGCCGGTGTCGAGCGCACGGCCGACCCGTGCTTCAGTGACCTGGGGTTTGCCCTTGGCGAAGGAGACAGTGCCCTCCTGCACCTTCTGGTCGTGTTTCCTGGCCAGTTGGGCCAGCGCCTCGCGGGCCTTGTCCTCATCGAGGCGGGTCACCGGCTCGACCTCGCCTCCGCCGGCGCCGAAGAGACGGCCGATGACCGAGAACGGGCCGATCTCCGAGTTCACCGCTCGGGCAGCGGTCGCCCGGCTGTCGAAGGACAGCCCTGCCGTGTTCGGGTCGATCACGTCGGTCCGGTCGCCCACGCGGACCTTGACCGGGGCGGTCCGGGAGTCGCCGAGGTGCTTGTCGAGCTTCTGCTGGGCCGCCGCCTGGTCGAGCCCTCCGATGTCCACGCCGCGCACCCGCGTTCGGTCAGGAGCCGTGTCACCGGTGGTGAGCAGCCCCGTGAGGTAGAGCCCACCGGCCCCCAGCACTGCCGCACCGCCTGCGAGCGCGGCCCGGCGCCGGTGCGGCCGCCTCGTGGAGAGGGACCGGGAGCCCTCGGCGGAGGAGGGCTGGGGCGTGGGGTTGTTCATGGGTCTCCCTTGCAGCAACTCCGCGAATCGGCGCAGATCACATCGCGTGGTGGCCGCGATGGTGGCGCCGGGGAACGCGCGGATCTGTGCACCGTCAGCGCGTTCCAGAGACCCTAACAAGCCTGGGGTTTTGATCAGATAAATTCCCTATAGCCGTACTGTCCGGGTGGTCCCGCTCAGCGTCGGAAGGTCGAACCCGAGTTCCGTAAGGGTGCGGTGCGGATCGTGGGACATCAGAACCGGCCGTCGGCCCCGTCGGCATGCTCCGGGGAGGCGGTCTCCCGGCGCCTCACCAGTGCGGCCGCCTTGCGCCGGGCCGCGAGGCCGAGGGCCAGCAGTATACCGGTCAGGGCGATGCTGATGCCGATCCCGGTGGCGCCCGTGTGAGGGAGGCTGCCGGAGGGCGAGGAGCCCTCGGAGCGATCGCTCGGCTTGCTGCCGTCGGCCGTCGCGGAGCCGTCCGCGCCATCGGCCCCGGATCCCGAGCCGCCGCTTGCGACACCCGTGAAGTGCAGCTTCGCATGGGCCGACGTGCCCTGGAGGGATGGGGGCGCGTCCTTCGGCAGCATGGCGGTGTAGCGCAGGTGCGCGCTCGCCCGGCCGCCGACCGTCAGCGGACCGAGACCGGTGTCGCTGCCGGGAGCGGCCTGCTTGCCCACTGTGCTGACGGGCCCGGTGCAGCCGCCCTTGGCATTCCAACTGCCGTCGCATGCCTCGACGGTGAGCCTGAGCCCGCCCGGCCCTGCCAGCGGGCCGTCGGTGGTGAGGGAGCCATCCGCCGTCACCGGGTGGTCGCTGCGGTTGGTGAGGTCGAAGTAGCGGACGACACGGTCGCCCGGCAGGAGGTTGTCGACCGGGGCGCGCAGGTCCACGCCGCGGCCGGGCTCGATCGCCAGCACCGGGGTTCCGGTGTCGCCGGGGGGAGCCGCGTGGGCCGGCTGCTGGGCCGTACCCAGGGTGAGGAGAGCGGCTGTACCGGCCGTGGTGGCCGCGAGGACGCGCCGCGTACGGAGGAACGTGCGCCGTATGGTGCTGGTCATTGGAGTATCCGGGATTTCGTGCGGAGGGTGTGGGGCTTCGCGGATTCACGTATGCGCGTATGCGCGTATTCGCGCATGGAGACGGCCCCGGTCGGTCGGCCGGGGCCCTTCCTCGGGGGTGGGGGTCAGGTGGTGGGCTTGTTCTTGACGCCCGTGCTGGTGAATTTCACGTTGAACTTGGCCGTCTTGCCCTGGTACTTGGCATCGGCGTCGGCGGGCAGCGAGAAGACGAACTTGAGGAGCTTGGACTCCTTGGCCCTCAGCGTGAAGGCGCCGACCTTGGCGGGGTCGGCGACCGGGGCGCAGCTCTTGCCGTCCTCGGAGCACAGCTCCAGCTTCTGATTCAGCCCTGGCGCCAGTTCGCCTCGGGGGGTGTACTCGGTGGCCACGCTCTGGGCGAGCGTTCCCGTGTTGGTCACCTTCACCTCGCGGGACTCCGTGTCACCCGGGAGCATGTTGGAATTGCCGACATTGAACGCGGTGGCGCCGGAGGAGTCGGCGGCGAGGTTGACCGTACCCGCCTTGAACTCACCGGTTCCCATCTCGGCCGAGGACGTCCACGCGGCGTATCCGCCCGCCGACGCCAGGCCCACGCCCGCCAGGAGCGCGGCCCCGGCCACTGCTACCGACCGCTTACCGCGTGCCGACCGCTTACCGCGCTTCTCGCCTCGAATACTCATCTGTTCGGTCTCCGACCTGTTCTTGAAGTTTGCACTTGATGTGGTGGCCTGCCGCCATGTAGATCCCGATCGGCGCGCGGGCATGACGGGCGGCCCCCGTGATCTGGGTCACGCGCACTGTCCGGAAGCAGGCGTTATCCTGGCAAATATCCTGACTGAAAATTCAGTCAGTAGGGAGTTGGCAGAGATGAACACGTCCCGTAGGCGCCGCATGGTCCGCCTCGGAGCCGTGACGGCCGCCGTCGTCGCGGGAATGCTGCTGCAGGTTGCCTGCGGCAGCGGCAACCAGAAAGGAAAGGCAGTGGACGAGTTCCCCAAAGGCGGCGTGATGCCCGCGGAGACCGGCCGGCACGACGGCGTCTACATGGCGTGGCCGACGGCAGAGGTCTGGGAGGACATGGCCGACGGCGTGCAGAACGACATCGCGAAGATCGCCCGGACCATCGCCGAGTACGAACCGGTGTACCTGTTCGCCGGAGCAGCCCAGGTGGAGAAGGCGCGCAAGCAGGTCGGGCCGGACGTCACCGTCATCGAGCAGCCGGTCGACGACCTGTGGATGCGCGACACCGCACCGACCTTCGTGCGGGCCGGCGAGGGCCTCGCGGCCGTCGACTTCGGCTTCAACGGCTGGGGCGGCAAGCAGGAGCACCAGCGGGACGCCGATGTCGCCCGGCGGGTCGCCGAGGTCGCGGGCGTACCGAGGGTGAAGGCGTCCCTCGTGGCGGAGGGCGGCTCGCTTGAGACCGACGGTGACGGCACCCTCATGGCGACCGAGAGCTCCCTCGTCAACGACAACCGCAACCCGGGCAAGTCGCGTGACGACATCGAGCGGGAGCTCAAGCGGCTCCTCGGCGTGCAGAAGGTGATCTGGTTCAAGGGCGTGAAGGACAAGGAGATCACCGACTACCACATCGACGGGATCGCCCGCTTCACCTCTCCCGGCACGGTCCTGCTGAGCGCCCCGGCACCCGGCACCGAGCCGAACGATTTCACCCGGGCCTACGAACAGGCCAAGGAAGTCCTGGCGAACTCCACCGACGCCAAGGGGCGCAAGCTCCGCGTCGTCGAGGTCCCCGAGGTCGACCCGGCCAAGGTGGGGCAGGAGGACATCGACGACTTCAGTGGCACATACGTCAACTACTACGTCGCCAACGGTGCTGTGATCATGCCGAAGTTCGGTGATGAGGAAGCCGACCGCAAGGCGGCGGACATCGTCGCGGAGCTGTATCCGGGCCGCGAGGTACGGCAATTGAGCATCAGCACGCTGGTCCAGGGAGGCGGCGCCATTCACTGCTCCACCCAGCAACTTCCGTTGCGCACGCCGTAACCGAAAGCGTGCGCTCACCGGTCGTAACCTGCGCCAGTCCCGCATCAAGGCGGCACTGACAAGAACAGTGGGTGTAGACAGTGAAGTTGTTCAAGGAAAAGGGAGAGGGAGAGGCGTCCGACGGGCTGCGATACGACTCCCGTTTCGCAACACTGCTGTTGGACAGTTACCAGCGAGTGGTGGGACGGCCGATGTGCGAACGGGCCTGGACAACGGACCGCGAGGCCGCGGAATGGCTGTACACGCGGGCACCCTTTGGCCTGCTCGTGCACGACACGTCGCCTGTCCCCGTCTTCGTGTACGCCAATCGCACCGCCCTGGCCCGATTCGCGTACACCTGGGAGGAGTTCATCGGCCTGCCGTCGCGGCTCTCGGCCCAGCCGGGAGCCCAGCAGGACCGGGACGCCTACCTGAGACGCGTCTCCCAGTACGGGTACGCCACCGGATACCGCGGCATGCGCGTCACCAAGGACGGACGCCGATTCTGGATCGAGAACGTCACCACCTGGAACCTGACGGACGCCGACGGCTCCCGCCACGGGCAGGCCACCGTGGTGCGCTCCTGGGCGGACGAGGACCCGGGACCGGCCAGGGCCGGATGAGTCGACGGGGCGGGGCGCTCCGGTGTCCGGGACGGGGATGTGTGACACCGGAGCGTTCGCCGTCACCATGAACGCCCCCACCCAGGCCGCCGATCAGCTTCACACGGTCGTGGTCACCTCTGCAGCAACTGCGCGATCGCCTGCGCCATCGGTTCCTGACCGACGCGGTGACGGCCGCGGCCGGGTTCCTGTCCCGGCGCCGTCACGTCATTCGAGGCCGCCACGAAGCCGCGTCCCGAGCCGATGCGGACCAAGGGGCCTGGGGCCGACATCAGCGCTGTCCTGCTGACGGAGGCCGGCGACAAGTCCGCAGTGTCTGCGGTCCGAGGCGTCCTTCGACCACCTGCGCGGCGTCGCTCCCCTACCCGTCGGCTCCGGCATGACCAACCGCCACCGACCGAACCGCGGCGGCGGCCGGGAGGCGAACCGGTCCTTCTCCACGTGGGCCGTCAACTGCCTCATCCATCCCCTCCAAAGCACGTACTGAAGCACGTACTGACGCGGCACGATGAGCCGCCGACGGCAAAACGGGATCCGAGATCGTCCTCCGATGCCTGTTTCACATCCTGGGCGGGGAGGTGATGAGCCTCGACCAGGAGAACGCCGTACCCGAAGCCCTTGTCGAGGGCCGGTTCCGCGCCTTGCAGCACTAAAGGCTTATGAAGGTCGGCACGTTCGTCTGACGCCTCAGATGGATGTCCTTTGCATGATTGATCGGGAAGTTACCTGTTGATGCTGAAGGAATTCTTTATGAAGCGCGTCAGTTCCCGTCGTGGGAACGTCCTTGCCGCTGTTCTCGGCGGGTCGGCCATCGCCTCGATCGCGATGACGGGCATCGCCCAGGCCGCCCCGGCCGCTCCGGCTGCCCCGGCCGGCAGCGGTTCCGGCGCACACGTGGTCTCGGACCAGCCCCACGATGCTGGCGGCCTGAAGGTGCTCCTGGAGAAGCACGGCCTGACGGGCAAGTCGATTGCCAAGGACACCTTCACTGGCAGCATCGTGGCCCGTGACGTCAAGACCGGTGCGGAGACGGTGCTGGTCGACAGCACCAAGGGTGCCTACCAGGGGTCGGACTTCCGTTACCTGGGCGAGCAGTCCACCACCGGGCTCCTGCTGTTCCAGGACGCGGTGTCCGGCAAGGTCTTCAAGGTCGATGTCCGCAAGGGCTCCGTCACCGAGATCACCAGCAAGCGCATCCCGGTGACGGTCAAGACCCCTGACGGCAAGTACGCCACGTACGTGGTGGAGAAGGGGAAGAACGGCACCACCGTCAAGGACAACAAGGGCAAGCCCGTCCACGACCTCAAGCAGCGCAAGCCGAGGCCGTCGGTGGGGACGCAGACCGATGAGGCGAGGCCTTCGGTGGGGGCGAAGCCGTCGGTCGGCACGCAGACCGAGGAGACGAAGCCCGGGGCTGAGGGTGGTGACCTGGGTTCGATCCTGGATGGTATTGAGCTGCCGGACTTCTCGGACGAGGCGAATCTGGTGGAGTTCGACAAGCAGCGCAAGCAGTACGAGGAGCAGAAGGCCAAGGAGGCCAAGGGGACCGAGGGGACGAAGTCCGGCTCGGACAGTGGCAATGAGACCGATCCTGCTGGGGGTAAGGACAGCAGGATTGCGGCGGCAGCCGATGAACTGGCACAGCTCGCGGATACCAACCGTACTGCCTACCTGGCTTGGCTGGACGCAGGGAAGAAGATGCGGGCGATGCTGCTGGACAGCAGTTGTGACCTTAAATGCGATATCAAGGGGGCACAGGAAGCCTACGTATTGGCGGGTGCGAAGTTGACCGATACGCGGAAGCCGTACTACTCCAAGTGGTATTCCTTCGTTGAGTTGGTGGGTGGCGAGGAGAAGGCGGGAGTCGCCCACTCGGAGCTCCGCGAGGCGATGAAGCGCAATGGCTTCGCGCCGTTCACCGGTATCGGGTAACTCCCGCTGTGTCACTTTGATCTCTTGGTGACGATCTCCTTGAACCTCTTTCATCCCGGTTCTTGAAGGGTGAAAGGGCTGGTCAGAGGGTGGCGTGACGAGGCAGGGCCCCTCGCCGTTGCTGTGGTGATCCCCATTCATCACGCAGCGGCCGGGGCCCTGTTGGTTGTGTGTCCTTCCCTACCAGACATCCCCGGCAGGGCCCGGGACAACTACCGGGGTGTGCCGTCCGGGCGGGCGACGCCCTGCGCTTTCATCCCATGCCGCCCGCCGGCGTTTGAGGGCGGCGAAGGCCCGCTCGATGGGTGCGCGGAGTTGGGTGTGGGCAGAGTGGGTCCGTTGCTCGTGACCGTTGTGTCTTTGCCGCCTCGGGCGGCGGACCTCGGTCCGGACAGAGCCGCCGGAATTGGGGTGACCCAGGTCGGCGATGGTTTCCACACCGTGACGTAGGCAGCGGGCTGGGCAAAGGTATCGCCCTCGGCGAACCGGAGAGGCAGCATGACCTCCTGGTCGTAGGAGGTCAACGCCCGCCAGGATCCACCCTGTTCGCTCCTTCGGGGTGGCGCTTCAAGTTCTCCAGCCAGGAAATCAGGTTGTCAGCGACGTCGAGGGCGGCACGATAGGTGACCACCAGCCTATTTCGTCATGGGTTCCGACGTCGCCCTGTCCAGGCACGATCAGAAGAGCTCGCTGAGCCACTTTCATCCTGTGCTGCGGGCTGAAAGCCGCTGGTCAGGGGGCCGGTGACGCGGCAGGGCCCCTCGTCGCTGCGGTGGTGATCTCACCCAACACCGGCGACCAAGGGGCCCTGTTGGTTCCGTATCCTTCTGTGCTCGATGTCCCTACGAGTTTGTTGAGCATGTCTCGTGGCTGATCCACGCCCGCCAGGGTCTCCGTGACGACGGCTTGGCCCTGGTGGGCCTGGGTGAAGGCGACTTCGTCATCGTTGACGACACCCTCATCTCCGCCGACCGCATCAAAGCGGACGAGCCCTACTACGGCCAGAAACATAAGATGCAGGGCATGAACGGCAGGTCGTCGCCCGCCCGGACGGGACTCCGCTGTGGTTCTCGCGCGTTGCCCGGCCGGACCCACGAATGCTGGCGCCACCGTCCGCACCCCCTACTACCGGCACCACGAACTGCCCGAGCATTACCAGTGGTTCAATCGCGTCCATGCGCCCCTGCGAGCGCCCGGCGAATGCGCCTTCGCTCGGCTGAATTCCTGGCGCATCCTCCGCCGGCACCATGCTCCATCAACCGCATCAACCGCACCGTCCAGGCCGTCCACACCCGCCGCGCGTCGCGGCCATGTTGGGTGTGCCGACGACGAGTTCGGTGTTGAGATGGGCGTTTATCGCGTAGCTGAGCAGGCGACAGGAGCGCAGGTCGATGGCGGTGGCAGGCAGCGCTTGCCCTCGGCGGTGGAGATTTCGGTCATGTCGCCGCACCAGGCGACATCCGGAGCCGGAACGGTGAACTTCCCCCGGACCAGGTCCGGGGCGACGGGCTGCTTGCCCTGCTGGGTCAGCGGCCCGACGCACCTTCCTTACGAGGGGAGGGACACTGCCGGGCATCACTTCGCATGTCCGCTGAACCAGCTACCGGCCCCTGAATGTTCCTGGATCTGGGGCCGAGGCTTACGCTCTTCAGCTGGTGCGTTGGCGGGTTTGCTTGGCTGCTGAGCGACAGGTGCGGCGGCCAGGTTGGGCCCCGCTGCTTGCGCGGGGGGCGACTGTGCTTCGCTGGAGACGTCGAGCGTGATCTTTTCCTGGGGTGGCTGTTGCACCGAGACCTTCTGGTTCGCTGCGATAACGAGGCATCCCCTGTCCGTTTCGAACACGACGGTGGTGCCCTGGTCAGGGGTGATGGTGTACTCGACGGCTTCTGGTCCTACGTATCTGATGTAGACGCTTACGTGGGGGTGCAGACGGATGTCAGCAGTCTGGCCGGTGAGGCCGTTGAAAGTCACATCGAGGTTGTTGCCGTGGTGCTGAATGCTGGGTCGGGCGCCGACGACCGGCGTCACCTTCGGTTGGAGTACGTTCGTCGCCTTGATGGCCACGTGCACGGTCCGATCGGCCGGCGGAATGTTCCTGACATGGGTGAACCACCCAGGCGCGTGCAGGACCGTGGCCTCCGGCATGTAGTCCAGCGGGTCGAGACCCGTGACGGTGCCGAACTCCGCCGTTGCCTCTTGGGGCTTCTTGAAGTCCTGGTATTTGATGAGCTTGCGGGTGGTGCTGTCCGCGTACGTCTTGGCCCAGTTCTCCTCCAGGTCGACGATGGGGCCGTGGAGCCCCTGCATACCCTTGTTGTCGAACTGTCCGGCCGACAGGTCGAACGCCCAGCGCTTGCCGCCGCGTTCCCCCACGACCACGTAGTGGTTGGCATACGTGCGCTGGTCGGCGTTGTCCCAGATGCCCATGCCCCGGTAGCGGATGTTTTTGAAGCCGTTCTCCTTCATGTAGGAGGCGACCGGGCCCATCAGGTCTTTGCACTTGCCCGCCGGGTTACGGATCATGTCGGCTACGGTTCCTGCCCGCAGGACCCCGTCGTCCAGGATGTGTTCGTTCGTCGGCCGGTTCCGTACCCCAGTGAGCAACTCGCTCTGGATGGTGACCTCGTCGGGCTCCAGAGCGGACTGCTTCAGACGGCTGCTGACCGGCTTGAACTCGCGGACCGGCTCGATGCGGAACTCTGGGGCACCGGCCCCGACGTAGACCTTCACCCCTCTGCCCTCGGCGAGTGCCCAGTGGCCGTCGGACAACGTCAGGCCGGCGTCGTCGATCAGGTCGAATTCGCTGTACCGCGGCTTGAGGTGCGGGTTGATGCCCGCGTTGTTGAGGCCGGCCACCTTGCCGTTCTTGGTCGCGGTCATGGCATGAAGCATAACCTCCCTGACATTCTCACGTTCCGCAAGAGGAATATCCGTGAGTCGATTCAGGGCTGTCCCGTCAATCGTTTCGAAACCGATAATCGCAACACGTTGCCCCGGAGGTATCCTGCGCAGGTTCTCCTCGCCGAGGACCACCTTTTTCCCGGGGCCGCCAAGGAAGTCACCGAAGCTGCTTCCGCGGGTCGCGTCGCGCAGTCTCAGTGCTTCGGCACTGTCGATGACCCCGGCGAGCTCATCCACCCGCAGAACGGCGTCCCATCCTCTATCACCCTGCCGGAATGCCTTCTGGGCCAGGTCCTTGTTGTCGGCGAGGGCCGAGGCGTATGCCGACGCCTTCTGCACCGGGCCCACGCCACGCGCGACACCGGCCTTCCGCGCGATCTCGTGCGCCAGGATCCTTTTCCGGCCCTGCCGGACGATGCCCTGGCCCCGCCGCACGAGCGATTGCAGGCCCTTGGCGCGCTGTACTTTGGCGGCCGGTCCTACGGCCGCCCGCAGGAACTTGGCGGCAGCAGTCACATCCAGCCCCGTGCCCCCGATGGCGAAGACCATGCCCAGTTCTGCGTCGTCCTCCGCCTCTCGGCGCACGTCTCCCCGGTCGGCGACCCGGGCGAGCTGCCCCTGGTAGACGGAAGAGGCGATGCCGGCGCCCCCGGCCACAAGGCTCAGCCCCAGAGCCGTGCCACCCGTCGTCACCATCGCCCCGAGTGTTGCCAGGTTGTTGAGGGCAGCCATGGAGTTGCGCCCGAACTTCAGGCCCTGGTCCCGCTGTTGCTCCTCAGGCGTGTACACAGCGGCATTCGCATCTTCTCGGATCCGCCGCAGTCCCGCCTCCCAGAGCCTTTCGAAAGGGCTGTCCGACTCCTCGAAGACGATTGCGGAAATAGGAGGCCTGCCGAGTTCCTCTTGAATCTCTTTGAGACCGCGAGCGTCATGCCCGGATATGCGACGCGTCGTATGGTCATCCTGAAAATCCTCTGGCTCGGCGCGACCGCTCTCGAACATCGAGAGATGCGGCCGGATGAACTCTTCGAGGCGGGTGGAGTTCCAGGCATCCCGCCACATGAAGGTTTCGCCGGTGGCGACAGACAGGAGCAGCTTGGATGTGCCCTCGTCGAGGGCAACGAGGTTGGGAACCACTTGTCCCTTGAGGATCACCAGCTGTGGTTTTTTCTGCCCGGCCAGGTAGCCGGGGAGCGCGTCCATCAGGACCAGGTCCTGTGCCGAGGTCCTCCCGACTATCCTGGCGGCTGCTCCCTTGATCCGATTTTCCGCGAACTTCGTGTACGCGCCCTTGATCTCGGGGGTCTCGAGAGGTGTGAGCGCGTCCTGCAGCACTTTGTCCCCGACCTTTCGCCGGGCAGCGTCCCCCAGAGCCGCAGTGATGAGGGGGCCTGGAATGTCCTTGGGCGGTTTGTGATATGTGCGGATCCACCCGTTGCTGGTCAGGTCGTTCTCCCGGTGCATCTCGCCCAGCGCGACCTCACGAAGGGTGAACTCCCTCCGCTTCTCCGGCAGGCCCTTGGGGTCGTGCAGATCGGTGCGCTGCAGTGCATGGTGATAGAAGGCTGTGAATCGGGCGTCGAGGTTCACAGTCCGTGCGGTGGCCGACCCGCTGACATCTTCCAGAACAGTCCTGATCGTCGCGTCTATCTTTTCCGCTGCGCTTTCCCTGTCCTGGGAGGAGACGGTGAAATCCTGCAGCCATGGGTCGATGGCGGCGAAAGCGTCCTCGGTGTGCGGGCTGGGCCGGTTTTCCGGTCCATTGCGTTTCTTGCGGGACAGCGAGGCTCGCTGAGACCGTGTCAAGGTGGTGTCACGGGGGCCGGGTGTCTTCCTGTCCCGGCTTTGGGGCACGGGTGTCCGGGAAAGGGCAGGGCTGTCATTGTTCGGCGTGCCTATGGTGTTCGCTCGGGAGCCGGCCCAGGCTGTCAGGCCGTTGCGGGCCATCGGTGACAGTTGCTGGCCGGTGCCGGTATCCGTGCTCTGGTCTGCCCGGCGCGGCCGGGTGGGATGCGCCTGTGCCGGGGTGAAACCGTTCACGGCGGCGAGGCCGGCGAGGAGCATGGTGGCCTGTCCCCAACGGCTCAAGCGTCGCACCTCGAAGTCGGACAGCTGGCTGTTACGCATCGTCTGCTGCGCCCAGCGATCGGCCTCCTTCGTTTCCTTGTGCTTGCCACCCTTTTGTCCCCCCATGTGGAGGTACTGGGCATTGCGAAATTCGGCAGCCCGCGTCATGACGTGTCTCCTCCTGGTCCAGCAGCACTCCGCCAAACCTGGTCGAAGTCGCCTGCTTCAGATTCCGGCACCATATCGAGCTTCGAAAGAAGGGCGAGGTGGTGAAAGTGCAGCCTTCAAGACGAGTCAGGAATCGCCTTGAGACAGCAAGGCCGGTAAACACCGATTCCATAAAATCTGCCATTGCCGGGCGACCCGCTCAACCGTCCGGCAGTGGCCGCCAAGTAACCTGATCCCCTTTTCGGAAGCCGCCCCGCGGCGAGACGATTCAACAGTCCTGGAACAGCCGCTGGTGGCGAGCGCCTCATGGCTCACTCGAATATAAACCTAGGCCCCGGCGATACCGTCAGCCTTGAGGTCGATATTGCGGCTATGGCAGAAGTTGACGCCGGTGTACACGGCAGAGTTCCGTCACGATGACGGAACTCCGAGGCATGCTCTGGACCGTCACACGCCGGCCGTTGCACGCGCTCACCGAGGGGAACCGCGGACCGCGAGGGAGCCAGGTGGCATCGCAAGGGCCGGGTGGAGGTCGATACCGCCCGGCCCCTGGAGTACGCCCGGCCCCTGCCCTGCCGGCCGACGTGGGGAGCGGTACGGACGTTCCGCTCCCGTAGTTCCTGAGGATCCGTCAGGCGGGCGCAACCATCGTTGCCCGGCGGAGCGGTGCGCGTAAACGGAAGCCCTTCACCCATCCACTGCCGGGCGGGCGATGCTCAGGCCCTGCCCGCGGCGTTCGGTCCGCCACGCGGCCAGGAACAGTCCGATCCGCTCCCGGCACTCGTCGGGAAGGCCGCTCGGGCAGTTGCCGCGTGCGATCATGTTCCCGAAGTGCCGCGCGCGGACTGCGACGTCGAGCCGGGCAAAGAGCTTGGCGCCACACCTTCCCGACATCTGCCTGACATCTTCCTGACAAGCGTTGGCGAACATCCCCCGCATGTTGACTGTCAAGCGCCGCACCCGTACCCGTACCACTGTCCTGTTCGCTGGAGCTGTCGGCGCCGTTCTCGTCCTGACCGGATGCGGCGGTGACACCGATTCCCTATCCGGTGCCGGGCAGGACGGGAGGAAGAGCGACGAAGTCGCTTCCGTCACCGGTGAGGGAGGTGCCAAGTCCTCCGGCGGGGCGGCGAAGGCCGACGACGTCGAGAAGGGGCGGCCGCAGCTGCGTCTGGACACCTCCAGGGAGGAAGAGTCCCGGCTCTGGAACGCCTACAAGTCCTGCCTGAAGCAGAACGGCGTCAAGCTGGCACCTGCCCCAGGGCAGGGCGGTGCCGGTGACGGCATCCCCGAGGTCGGCGAACCCAAGGCCGCCTTCGACACGTGCCAGGGCAAGATGCCGTTGATGCCGCCGGAGCTGGACCGCGACAAGAATCCGAAGTACATGGAGGACTATCGGTCCTGGATCCGCTGCATCAACAAGGACGGCGTCCTCGTCAACGGAATGGCCGACGGGGAAGGATGGACGTTCGCCGAGAACGCCGCGAAGTCCCCCGAGCAGATCGACGAGATCAGCAACAACTGTCAGCGGGAGGCGTTCGGTGGCGGCAAGCACTGACCCGGCGCGCCCCGGCGTCGTGGAAGAGAAGCAGGCGGCCGCCCCGTACGGTGCCGCTGTCGGAAAGCGGCGGACCGTCCTCGTGGTCGGCGCCCTGGCCGTGGTGGCGGCTGTGGCCGGCGGTGTATGGACGTTCGTGCCCGGTGGAACGGACAAGAAAGGCACGGCGGTTGAGCTCCCGGAGCTGCGGTTCGAACGGGTCGTCAAGACCGACCTGGCCAACGTGACCGAGCTGTCCGGCACGCTGGGCTACGGCACCGAACGCAAGCTGAAGGGCGGCAAGAAGGGGCTGGTGACCCGGCTTCCCGAGGCCGGGGCGACCGCCGAGCGCGGCAAGCCGCTCTACTGGGTCGACGACCGGCCGGTCGTCGTCTTCTTCGGCGGCACCCCGCTGTTCCGTACCCTCGAAGTCCCCGCCAAGGGCAAGCAGCCGATCGTCGGCCGGGACGTGAAGGTCGTGGCGGACAACCTCACGGCGCTCGGGTACGACATCGGCGCCCAGGAGCGCACTGGTCAGCCCAGGACCGCGCCGTCCGGCACAGCACCCGCCGTCCGCGATCAGCAACTCTCCGAGGGTCGACTCTCCGGGGGCCAACTCTCCGAGGACACAGTCGAGTTCACCCCCGGGTTGTCTGCCGCGCTCAAGCGCTGGCAGCGGGCCGTCGGCATGGAGGCGACGGGTACGCTCCAGGTCGGTGACCTCGCGGTGCTGCCCGGCACGGTCCGGGTCAGCGGCGTCCTCGCCGCGCTCGGCGACGACGCCACCGGGGAGGTGCTGGCCGTCACCTCGAACCGTAAGGCGGTCACCGTGCCCATGGACATCAACCAGTCCGGCCAGGCCGGGAAGGGGGCCCGAGCCACCGTCGTGCTGCCCGACGGGACCGAGGCCGAGGCCAAGGTCGAACAGGTCGGCAGAGTCACCAGGACCACGGGCCAGGACTCCGGCGACGGGCAGGCGCCGCAGAAGCTGGACGTCACCGTCGTACTGGACGACGATTCGGCGGCCAAGGCGCTGGACACGGCATCCGTGCGGGTTCGCTTCGTCGCCGAGACCCGCCGCGGCGTACTCGCGGTGCCCGTCGGCGCGCTGACCGCGCTGCGCGAGGGCGGCTACGCGGTGCAGCTCCCCGACCGCTCGCTCGTCGCGGTGAAGACCGGCATGTTCGCGCGCGGCATGGTGGAGATCAGCGGCCGGGGCGTGCAGGAGGGCACCAGGGTGGTGACTTCCTCATGACACCGGTCCTCGCGGTGCGGAACGCCTGCAAGAGCTACCCCGGCGGCGTCGGGGCACTCGTCGACGCCACGTTCAGCATCGGCAAGGGCGAACTCGTCGGCATCGTCGGCCCGTCGGGCTCCGGCAAGTCCACCCTGCTCAACATCATGGGCACACTCGACCGGCCCACCAGCGGCACCGTCGAGATCGAGGGGCAGGACGTGTCCGCGCTGAACGACTGGCAGCTGTCCGCCCTGCGCGCCCACCACATCGGCTTCGTCTTCCAGCAGTTCCACCTCACCGACGGTATGTCGGCCATCGAGAACGTCACAACGGGACTGCTCTACGCGGGAGTTGCCCGCAGGCACCGTCGTGCGCTCGCCGTCGAGGCGCTGCAGCGGGTCGGCCTCGGGCACCGTACGGGCCATCTGCCGCACCAGCTCTCCGGCGGCGAACGCCAGCGTGTCGCGATCGCCCGCGCCCTCGTGAGCGACCCCGCGCTGATCCTCGCCGACGAGCCCACCGGGGCCCTCGACACCGCCAACGGACGCGCCGTGATGGAGCTGCTGCGACAGCTGAGCGCGGACGACGTCACCATCGCGGTCATCACCCACGACCGGGCCGTCGCGGACGGGTTGCCGCGACGCGTCGAGATCCTGGACGGCCGCATCGTCTCCGACAGCGGTACACCCACCCCCGGCCCGACCCCGGACGACGCCCCCACCCTGGCCCTGCCGACTTCCACGAACCTCACAGCGAGCGAACGGACATGACCCCTCATCACCATCGGATCACCCGGTCCAGGCTCTCGCCCCGCGACACGCTCCACCTCGGCCTGGTCGGACTGCGCATCCGCAAGGCGCGGGCCGTGCTCTCCGCCCTCGGCATCTCGATCGGCATCGCCACGCTGATCGTCGTCATCGGACTGCCCGCCTCCAGCGAGCGGGCGTTGATGAAGGAGATGGAGGCGATGGGCACCAACATGCTGCGCGCCCAGCCCCGGCCGGACCAGCAACCCCCGGTGAAGCTCGCCGAGAACGCGGTGGGCTCCGTCGAGCGCATCGGCCCCGTCACCCAGGCCAGCGCGGTCGCCAACACGCATGCCCTGGTGCGGCGTTCGGACCGTGTCGACGAGAACGACGCCGCCGGACTGACCGTGCTGGCCGCCGGACTCGACCTCCTCGACACCGTCGGAGCGAAGCTCGGCTCCGGCCGCTTCCTGGACAAGGCCGCGGAGAACTTCCCCACCGCGGTGCTCGGCCACCAGGCCGCAGCTCGCCTGGGCGTCGGCGAACCCACCCCCGGGCAGCGGCCCCCGCAGGTGCGCATCGGCCAGGAGTGGTTCACGGTGATCGGCGTCCTGGCGCCCGTACGGCTCGCGTCCGACCTCGACCAGTCGGTCCTGGTCGGCTGGGAAGCCGCACAGGCCCGGCTCGGCTTCGACGGGCACCCGACGGTCGTGTACGTACGCGCCAAGGAGGCCGCCGTCGAGGACGTACGGGCCGTGCTCGGCCCGACCCTCAACCCGGAGCGACCCGGCCTCGTCCAGGTCAGCCGCCCCTCCGACGCCCTGGCCGCCAAGCGCGCCACGGAGTCCACCTTCTCCGCGCTCTTCCTGGGCCTGGCCGGGGTGGCCCTCCTGGTCGGCGGGATCGGCGTGGCCAACACGATGGTGATCTCCGTACTGGAGCGCCGCAAGGAGATCGGCCTGCGCCGGGCGCTCGGCGCCAACTCGGGGCAGATCCGCACCCAGTTCCTCACCGAGTCCGTCGCCCTCTCCGGCCTGGGCGGAGTGGCGGGCGCCCTGCTGGGCACCGCGGCGACCGTCGGCTTCGCCGCGGCCCAGGGCTGGCAGCCGGTGATCCCGGCCGGCTCGGTCGCGGCGGGCATCGGCGCCGCGGTTGTCGTGGGCGCGATGGCCGGTGTGTATCCGTCGGTACGGGCCGCGCGCCTCACCCCGGTCGAGGCACTGGCCGGGAGCTGACACCGCACAACCGGGGCGAAATGCCGGATACGCTTATCCTCGTACACGTGTGTGCACATGTTTTGGTGGCGGAGGACGAGCAGAAACAGGCCGACGTCGTACGGCGGTATCTGGAGCGCGAGGGCCACACCGTCACCGTGGTCCACGACGGGCGGGCCGCGCTGGAGGCGGCCCGCCGGAGCCAGCCCGACCTGCTCGTCCTGGACGTGATGATGCCGAAGGTCGACGGACTCGACGTGGTCCGCATCCTGCGGCGCGAGACCGACGTGCCCGTGCTGCTGCTCACCGCGCGCTCCGACGAGGACGACCTGCTCCTCGGACTGGACCTCGGCGCCGACGACTACATGACCAAGCCGTACAGCCCGCGCGAGCTGATGGCCCGGGTCCGCACGCTGCTCCGCCGCACCCGCAACGACCTGCCGTGCGACGGCTCCTTCGAGGGAGGCGGTCTCGTGGTGACCCCGTCGCGCCACGAGGTCGGCAAGGACGGCCGGATGATCGACTGCACCCCGGGGGAGTTCCAGATCCTGGCGGCCATGGCGGCCGAACCCAACCGGGTCTTCACCCGGGCCCAGCTCCTGGCGACAGTGCACGGCTCGGGAGCCCGCGTCACCGAGCGCACGGTGGACGTCCACATCATGAACATCCGCAAGAAGATCGAACCCGACCCGCGCCGCCCCGTCCACCTCGTCACCGTCTTCGGCGTCGGCTACAAGCTGATCGAAGCGCCCCGCGCCATGGACGGCACAGGCCGTGCGGCGTAGCGTCCCGCCCCACAAGACGCTGCTGGCCCGACTGCTCGCTCTGTCCGTCACCGTCGCTGTCTGCTCCATCGCCGCCACCGCCTGGCTGGCCGCCCAGACCACCAGCGGCGCGTTCCGGCAGGAACAGGGCCGTGCCCTCGCCGAGGACGCCCGTATCCACAACAGCCTCCTGGCCGTGGCCGCCCGGGAACCGGGCTGGAAAGGCGTGGACAGTGTCATCGCCGGACTCGCCCGGGACACGGACCGCCGCATCACGCTCACCACCCTCGATGGGCACGTCATCGCCGACTCCGGGAGCGGCACACTGCCACCCCGGGCCAAGGCGGCTGGCGTCGTGGACCCGCTCAACGTCGACTCGGCGCTGCGGTCGGGCACCGCCGGCGAACGCATCGACCCGCGGGCCGTGGGCCCCTACTCCCTCCCGGACGCGGAGCGCACCGCTCTGCGCGCGCTCGCCGGGCGTGGAGTCGACTGCCTGCGACGCAACGCCGTCGCGGCGGAGATCAACACCACGTTCAGCGGCCGCGCGTACGTCGCCGTCGCCAACGACCCGCAGAACCTCCGGTCGACCGAGTGCGCCGTGCCCGAACTCGACAAACCCACCGCCACCGAAAGCGCCGCCCTCGACAAGCTCGATCCGATCGTGAACGACTGCCTCAAACGGCACGGCGTGGGGCGGGTCCGGCTCCACCGCGACTACAGCTGGGACATGATCGCGCCGCACACCAGCGACGCCGACGCGATCGTCGGCCCCTGCGTCGACTCCGGCCGCCGCGAACAGCTCGCCGCGTACGTCTCCGCACCGGCCCTCCTCTACATCGGCGGCGCCGAAGGCACCCCCGCCACCGGCCTGTCCCTCTCCTCGGGCGGCACTGGGCGCATCGCCGGGGCCGCCGCGCTGGTCCTCGTGGTCACCCTCGCCGTGACCGCTTTCGTCGCCATCCGGCTCGTACGCCCGCTGCGCGCGCTCTCCGCCGCCGCAGGACGCATGAAGGAAGGCGATCTGACGGCCCGGGTCGATACCGGTGCCGGCGGGGAGATCGGAGCGCTCGCGGCCACGTTCAACGGGATGTCCGAGGCCCGCGCCCGTCTGGAGGGCCAGCGCAAGGCGATGGTCAGCGACATCGCCCACGAACTGCGTACCCCGCTGAGCACCATGCGCAACCAGTTGGAGGCCGCCCAGGACCAGGTCATCCCCACCGACCCGGAACTCGTCTCCTCACTCCTGGAGGAGACCGTCCAGCTCCAGCACATCATCGACGACCTGCGCGACCTGGCCGCCGCCGACGCGGGCACCCTCCGCCTGCACCCCGAGCCCGTGCCCGTCCTGCCGTTGCTCCGCCACGTCGCCTCGGCCCACGGAACGGCCGCACAGGGCGCCGGAGTCGTCCTCACCGCCGTGGGCGACGAGGACCTCCGGCCGTCGGCCGACCCGGTGCGGCTCCGGCAGATCGTGGACAACCTCGTCTCCAACGCGGTCCGGCACACCCCGCCCGGCGGCACCGTCACGCTCCGCGCCTCCACCGAGGGCGATACCGCGCTGATCGAGGTCGCGGACACCGGCACCGGTATCGCCGCCGACGAACTCCCGCACGTCTTCGACCGGTTCTGGCGCGCCGAGAAGTCCCGCAGCCGCGCGACCGGTGGCAGCGGTCTCGGCCTCGCCATCGTCCGCCGCCTGGCCGAGGCCCACGGCGGCGGCGTCACCGTGAGCAGCACGTACGGGCAGGGCACGGCCTTCCGCGTATGCCTGCCCCTGGCGGGCCCCGCCGGCACAGGGACGGACAGTACCTAGCCGGTGCCGGCTGTCGACCGGCAGACCTTGTCCTCGGCGGACGGCCGGTGTGCGGTGCGGATCAATCGTGGTGACCGGCACTCGTGCCGGGATGCGGCTGTGCGGGCGTGGTGGGCGAAGGGCCCGTCGGGCAGGGCGTGGTGACGGGCCGGCATCTTCCCGGTGACACGAGTCCCGCCTCGTAGCCCAGGATCACCACCTGCGCCCGCGAGGCCAGCCCGTACTTGGCCATGATCCGGTGCAGATGGACCTTGACCGTGCCCGCGCTGATCCCCAACTGCCGTGCGATGGAGGCGTTGTCGTGCCCGCGCGCGACCAGGGTCATCACCTCCAGCTCCCGCGGCGTGGCCTTGGTGAGGTGCTCGCTCGGGCGCGGCCGGCCGACGGTGAGGCTCGCGTACTCCTCGATGACCCGCCGGGTGACGGTCGGCGAGAGCAGCGAGTCGCCGCGGGCCACCGTCTCCACGGCCCGGACGAAGCCTTCGGCGCCGGCGTCCTTGAGTATGAAACCGGTCACGCCCGCGCGCAGCGCCCGGAAGACGTATTCATCGAGGTCGAAGGTGGTCAGGATGACCACTCGGATGTCGGGGTGCGCGGCCATGATGTGCTCGGCCGCCTGGATCCCGTCCATCTCCGGCATCCGCACGTCCAGGATGACCACGTCCGGGGCGAGTTCGGAGGCCCGCCGCACGGCCTCGGTGCCGTCCTTGGCCTGGCCCACGACGCTGATGCCGGGGGCGCTGTCCAGTACGGCCACCAGTCCGGCCCGGACGAGTTCCTGGTCGTCCACCACGAGCACACGGGTCGTCATGTCGTCTCTCCGTCGACGCCCGTGCCGCCGACTGCGGCCGGACGGGCTGTTGTTGAGGTCAGGGGAGGAGGGCGGGGGCGCTGTGGTCAGCGCACCGGTGACAGCGGGATGACCGCGGTCACCCGGAACCCGTCACCGTCGGGCCGCGCGTCGAGCCTGCCGCCGTACAGGCTCACCCGCTCGCGCAGCCCGATCAGGCCGTATCCGCCGCTGGTGACGGCGGACGGGGAGCGTGTTCCGGCCACGCTGGTACCGGTGTTCCGGCTGCTCGTGCGGACATCGATCTCCAGCTGATCGTCCCGCTGCCGTACCGACACGTGCGCGCCGGCCGCCGCTGAGTACTTGAGCGCGTTGGTGAGGGCTTCCTGGACCACTCGGTACCCGGCGAGCTCCACCCCCGGCGGGCACGGCAACTCGCCGCGCTCATCAGTGAATTCGACGTCCATTCCGGCCTGTTCGAACCGATCGAGGAGACGGGGCAGTTCGGCCAGGCGCGCCTGTGGCGCCCAGGTCTCCTCCTCCCCGGCCACCACCTTGGCGTGGCGCAAGGTACCGAGAACGGTGCGCAGTTCCTCCAACGACTCCCGGCTGATACGGGCGATGGCGTCGAGCGACTGACGGGACTGTTCCGGCTTGCTGTCGAGCAGCGCGGTGGCCGCGGCGGCCTGCACCGACACCGTGCTCATGCCGTGCGCGACGATGTCGTGCACTTCCCTCGCGATGCGGGCGCGCTCCACCGCGAGGGCCTCCGCCGCCTGCGCCTGCCGCGCGATCGCGATCAGCTCGGCCCGTTCCGACTCGCGGTGCATCTCCTGGCGGCGGATACGGAACGCCCAGGCGAAGAAGCAGACCAGGGCGAACACCAGGACGTCGATCGTGGCCGACTCCCGGAAGTCCAGCAGGAAGCTCTGCCAGACCCCGCCCCCGTCGTGCAGGTGCAGCAGCGCCAGCCAGCCGAGGACGAGGGCGCTGGAAATCCCCGTCCACCGCAGCCCGAAGCGCGCCACACCGGTGAAGTAGGTCAGCATCAGCGCGATCAATGGCATGACCGGCGCCACGTGCAAGTGCAACAGCGCGTACTGCGCGGCGACCATGAACAACAGCGTGGAGCGGGGCGCCGCGCTGCGGCACGCCAGCGCCGCGTCGGTGAGCAGCACCAGCGTGGAACCGGCCGCGCCGAACGGGGCGGAGTTCTGCATCCGCCACACCGAGTAGGCCATGAGGCTCGCCGCGAGCGTGATGTCGAGGGCGAGCGGCCACCGCAGGAGATCGGTCGCGAACCAGGCACGGAACCTGGCGCACAGCCCGCCGATGAGCCGGACCGCGGAGCGTCCAGCCGACTGAACCACCGTCATCGCCCTTCCTCGTACGGACCCGTGTCCCCGATGCTGACCAGAAGATGTGAGGGAGATGTCAGGCAGGTGTGTGGCCACGCTGATACCCCGGTGTTGTTCCTGGGCATACGACAGTACGGCCGTGCAACGACAAAGCAAATGTGTGTTCTCGGCATATAGAGCCGGTTTGCCTGTGCGGAGCTCGCCTCTGGACCCGGTAAACCTCGGTAGTAGACCCAAAGGTGTAAAGGGCGGCCGGTGATTGCTTGAGTATGATTGCGCCGGTCCGGCCGGTATCTTCAATTCGCCGGCACCAGCGCGAACCAAGGGCATTTCACATGATTCGAGTCGTGCTCGCCGATGACGAGGAAATCGTCTGCGAAGGGCTGCGTGCGGTGCTGGGTGCGGCGGAGGACATCCAGGTCGTCGCCACGGCAGGCTCCGGAACGGAGGCGCTGACCGCGGTCCGCGAGCACGTACCCGACGTCCTGGTCCTGGACCTGGACATGCCCGGCATGAACGGCGTCGCGGTCGCCCGGCGGCTGCGCGAGACCACCCCCAGGCCGGGCGTCCTCATTCTCACGGCCCACAGCGACGACGAGATGCTGGCGAAGGCATGGCGGGCCGGGGTGTGCGGGTTCATGCTCAAGAGCTCGTCCACGGCCGACCTGTTGCACGCGGTGCGCAGCGTCGCCGCCGAGAGCGCGGTGCTCGCCCCCGCGCTCGTCAGAACCTTGATGGACCGCTTCGCCGAGAACAACGAGCGCCGCCAGACCGACTTCGAGCGGCGCCTGGAGACCCTCTCCGGCCGCGAGCGGGGCACCGTGGTCGGTATCGCGCGAGGGCTGACCAACCGGGAGATCGCCCAGGAGCTGGGCGTCGCCGAGGGAACGATCAAGGCGTACGTGTCGCGCTCTCTGCGCAAGATGAAGCTGCACAACCGCACTCAGCTCGCCGTCCAGGCCAACCGCAGCCTTCCGGTGCCGCCCGGGCCCGGTGACGTCATGTCGACCGGCAGGAGTAGCTGAACGCGCGGGAGTTGAGGGACGGCGCCGTTCGCCGGCCCGGCCGTACGTGGCCGACGGGCTGCGGGTCCATCAGATCGCCCCCGCACTGGGCCGGGAGACGGCGCCCGCCCGCGTAACCGCAGTCCGCCCTCACCAGACGGACGGAGACGTACCTGGCGCGCAGCTGCTCGGGCAGCGGGACGGCGGCATCGCGGTTCTGAACGCTCGCCGCGGTCGCGAGTACAGCCAGGACCGGGCCGAGGCCGTCCACTGCTTACGTACTGGCCGCAATTGCTGTCACTGCCGCTTTGAATTCTGCTGTCGAGTCGGGGGCTGCGTACAGCAGCGAGAATTCGCGGAAAATCTGCTTGGTGAGCTGGACGTCGCGCGGGGTGGCCGGTGACATACAGCCGGGATTGATTCGGTTTGACAGGCGCGAGGCTCAATGCCTAGGGTGTCCAGGCTTCAGCAGAATGGTCCGGCCCTCCCGGCAGCGATTAACTTCAAGATCGTTTCCAGATCATTCCCGAGTTGACGATGCCCATCAGGGACCTCCTGTCCGTGGACAGTTCTTTCCCTGCCCCGAGCACCGTCCGTACCCGGCCGGAGCCGTAGGCGATGCCGCCGGCTCGGGAGGGCCCGCGCCAGTGCTTCGCTGCCGTGCACCATGCCTTGAAGAAAGCGGTAGGCCACGTGAGTGTCGCCGACTGCGATCCCGTAGGTTACCGTGATAATTTCTCGATTCCGGCGGCACGGCTGGGAAGGTTGTGGATGACTTTTTCGATTTCCCCTGGCTCCGGGTGGAGATTTACCCGTGCAGAGTATCTTCCCGCCCTGGCAGCCGCCCTGTTCAATTCTTCGGAGATTCTTACCGACACGGGCAGGGCCCTGGTGCAGCAGCGGACGCTGCACGCGGTGCTGGCCGGAGCGGTGGGTCTGCTCATGATCTTCAGGCTGCGGCTGCCGAGGGCAACAGTCCTGCTGGCCGTGGTCGGGGACTGGTTCGCCTATGCGCCGGCCGCCGTGCTGCTCGCCCTGTTCACACTGGCTCACCAGGGCCAGGTGCGTACGGCACGTACCGTGGCTGCACTTGTTGTGCTGATCGGCGCATTCACGCCGTGGATAACCGGCTATCCGCCCTACGACGCACTGTTTTTCCTTGGCTACCTCGCGGAAGTGATCATCTTCATCGTCGCGCCGGTCGCGGTGGGTTCGTACCTGCATGCCGGGCGTGTGCGGATCATCTCTCTCTCGGAGCACACCGCCCGGCTCGAACGGGAACAGCAGCTGCTTGCCAAAGCCGCCCGGAGCGAGGAACGCACCCGCATCGCCCGGGAGATGCACGACGTGGTGGCGCACCGGGTCACCCACATCGTGATGCACGCGGGCTCGCTGCAGATGAACGTGGGAACGCGTACCCCGGAATGGGCTGCCGGACAGGCCGAGCTCATCAGGACGTCCGCGACCAAGGCGCTGGAAGAACTGCACGACATCCTGAAGGTCCTGCGCCGGGGCCGTGAAGGCGCCGTGCGGCTGGCACCACCGCCCGGGATCGAGGCCGTCGTTCCGCTCATCGAGGAGACCCGCAAGGTAGGGCTCCGGATCGACTACGCGTGCGACGGCGAACAGCGCCCGCTTTCGGCCCAGTTGGGGCAGACGATCTACCGTCTGGTCCAGGAGACCCTGACCAACGCCCTCAAATACGCCGGTGACGCGCCCGTCGTCGTGCGCATCGGCTACCGGCCCGACCGGGTCGACATCAGCGTGAACAGCGGCCCCTCCGCCATGACCGGTGACTCCGGTGTGCCGAGCGGTGGCCAAGGGCTGATCGGGCTGACCGAGCGGGTCGAACTGCTCGGCGGCACCGTCCGCTACGGGCCGACATCGAAGGGAGACTTCCGCTTCGAGGCGTCCCTGCCCACCCTCGTCACGCCACCGCGAGACAGCGGCACACCGCCCCAAGGAAGAGAGACAACATGATCAGAGTGGTTCTCGTCGACGACGACCCCATCGTCCTCCAGGGACTGCGCGGCATCCTGGAATCACAGCAGGACATCCAGGTCGTCGCGGAGGGCCAGGACGGTCTGACGGGCATCGAACTGGCCCGGTCGACGCGCCCCGACGTGGTGCTCACCGACATCCGGATGCCCCGCATGGACGGTCTCGCGCTGACTGCCAAAGCCACTGCCCTGCCCGTACCGCCCAAGGTCATCGTCCTGACCACCTTCGGCGAGGAGGAGTATGTGCGCACGGCGCTGCGCAACGGCGCGGTCGGCTTCCTCCTCAAGGGCGCGGGACCGGGCGAGCTCATCCACGCGGTCCGCGTAGTGGCGGAGGGCAATGCGATGCTCTCGCCGGAGGTCACGATGGGCATGCTCGAAGAATTCCGGGACGCGCAGTGCAGCGCTGTCTCGGCCGACCAGCAGGCCCGTCTGGACACGCTGACCCCCCGGGAGCTGGACGTTCTCGGCGCGGTGGCGCAGGGGCTGTCGAATCTGGAGATCGCCAGGGCCCTGCACATGAGCGAGTCGACGGTGAAGACCCACTTCAGCCGAGTGCTGAGCAAACTGGAGCTCACCAATCGTGTACAAGCCGCGATCCTGGCCCGCGACGTGGGGATGGTCGGCTGACCCGCCCGCGGCCCGGTCGGCTTGCTGGGCGTTCCGGTGCGTGCCGCTGTGGAGGGCGGCACGCACCGGAGGGGGTGGGCTCAGGTCCAGATTCCGGTCGCTGCGGTTGTCTTCACGTAGTCCTCGAAGGTGCGCGCTGCGCGACCGAGGACGTCCTCGACGCCGGTGCTGACGTAGTCGTCCTTGCCCTGGCGGATCTGGTCGAGGAAGGCGGCGATGGCTGCGGCTTCGTCGGCCGGGTGGCCGTGGGCGATCTGGTCGCGTGTGTAGTCGTCGGGGTGCTGGTACTGGTGGTGCAGGGTACGGCCGGTCGCAGTGCCGATGATGGTGAGCGCTTCGGTGAAGGTGAGGGACCGGGGGCCGGAGAGGTCGTATGCCTTGCCGACGTGCACGGGCCGGGTCAGGGCTGCCACCGCCACGTCGGCGATGTCCTCCGCGTCGATGAAGGGTTCGCGGCCGTCGCCGGCAGGGGTCTTGAGGTCGCCCGAGCGGACCCCGGAGAGGAAGAAGTCCGGGGCGGCGAAGTCCTGGGCGAACCAGCACGGTCGCAGCATCGTCCACTCAAGGCCCGAGTCACGGACCGCCGCCTCGGTCCCGGGCACGGTGCCGTCGGTGTCGAGGCCGCGCACCGACAGCTGGACGATCCGCCGCACTCCGGCCTTGCGGGCCTCGTCCACGAACGCGGCACGCTCGGACAGGCCGAGGAGTTCGGTCGGTACGAAATAGACCGCCTCGGCCCCGGTCAGGGCGGGCTGCCAGGTGGACGGGTCGGCCCAGTCGAAGGGGGTGGCGCTGGAACGGGAGGCGGCGCGGACACTGTGGCCCAGCTCCTTGAGGCGGGGAACGACACGGCTGCCGGTCTTGCCGGTGGCACCGGTCACGAGAATCTCTGTCATGCCTTCAGGCAACCACCCCGGATCGGTGCATTCCATGGCTGAAACACGTATATCCATTTGCGATAGTTCCATCATGGATGTTCTGGATGACTACCTCGCCCGTGTGCGGGCGCACGGGGCAGTGTTCTGCAGCACGGTGAGTGTCCCGCCCTGGGGCCTGCGCTTCACCGAACCGGCACCACTCGCCCTGGTCGCGCTGCCCCGTGGCACCGCCTGGATCGTCCCCGACGACGGCCCCCCGGCCGAACTCCGGCAGGGCGACATCGCCCTGGTACGCACCCGGCAGCCCTACACCGTGGCCGACCGGCCCGAGAGCACACCCCAGGTACTGGTCGACGGCGCCGACCACTGCACGATGGTCGGCGGCCCGCACGAGCAGGGGCACAACTGGCGGACGGCCGGACGCACCATCGGACACCCCGCCGACAGCACCACAGACCTCCTGATCACCGCGGGCTACCGGATCGGCGGCCAGCTCTCCCGGCCACTCCTCGACATGCTGCCGCCCGTCGCGGTCGTACGCCCCGAACACCCCGCCGGCGCGCAGCCCCCGCCGGGGCCCGCCGCACTGCTGAGCCTGGTCACCGCCGAGATCGAGCGCGACGCCCCGGGCCAGCAGGTGATCCTGGACCGCTACCTCGACCTGCTGCTCGTCCAGACGCTGCGCTCCTGGTTCGACCGCCCGGACACCCCCGCGCCGACCGGATACCGGGCTTTGGCCGACCCCGACATCGGCCACGTACTGCGCCGGGTGCACGAGGATCCGGCCCGGCCGTGGACCGTCGGCTCGCTGGCCCAGGAGGCAGGCATGTCCCGCACCACATTCGCGCGGCGCTTCTCGGCCCTGGTCGGTCTGCCACCGCTGACCTACGTCACCCAATGGCGCATGGCCCTGGCCGCCGACCGGCTCCGCGCCCCCGGAGCCACGGTCGCCGCGGTCGCCAGGAGCGTCGGATACACCGACGGATTCGCCTTCAGCGCCGCCTTCAAACGCGTACAGGGCATCAGCCCCTCAGCCCACCGGGCCGGCCCGCCCCCTTCCGACACCATCCTGTAGAACGCTGTGCCACGAAAGTTGCATGCCGGTCTCCGCTGAAAGTTCAGGGAAGCGGGTGCGATCGTGTGACGCGCGAAGCCGGGGCCGATCGGAATCATGGACGAGTAACGCCATCACCCCGGATTTTATCGAAGGAATTCTTTATGAAGCGCGTCAGTTCCCGTCGTGGTCACGTCCTTGCCGCTGTTCTCGGCGGTTCGGCCATCGTCTCGATCGCGATGACGGGCATCGCCCAGGCCGCCCCGGCCGGCAGCGGTTCCGGCATGCAGGTGGTCTCGGACCAGACGCAGGCTGCCGACGGCCTGGACGGCCTGAAGGTGCTCCTGGAGAAGCACGGTCTGACGGGCAAGTCGATTGCCAAGGACGCCTCCGGCAGCATCGTGGCCCGGGACGCCAAGACCGGTGCGGAGACGGTCCTGGTCGACAGCACCAAGGGTGCCTACCAGGGGTCGGACTTCCGTTACCTGGGCGAGCAGTCCACCACCGGCGTCCTGCTGTTCCAGGACGCGGTGTCCGGCAAGGTCTTCAAGGTCGATGTCCGCAAGGGCTCCGTCACCGAGATCACCAGCAAGCGCATCCCCGTGACGGTCAGGACCGCCGACGGCAAGTACGCCACGTACGTGGTGGAGAAGGGGGAGAACGGCACCACCGTCACGGACAACAAGGGCAAGCCTGCCCTTGACCTTGAGCAGCGTGAGCCGAAGCCCTCGGTCGGCACGCAGACCGAGGAGACGAAGCCTGGGGCCGAGGGTGGTGACCTGGGTTCGATCCTGGATGGTATTGAGCTGCCGGACTTCTCGGACGAGGCGAATCTGGTGGAGTGGGAGAAGCAGCACAAGGAGTACGAGCAGAAGGCCAAGGAGGCCAAGGGGACCGAGGGAACGAAGCCTGGGGCTGAGGGTGATGGCCTGGGTTCGATCCTGGATGGTATTGAGCTGCCGGACTTCTCGGACGAGGCGAATCTGGTGGAGTGGGAGAAGCAGCACAAGCAGTACGAGCAGAAGGCCAAGGAGGCGGAGTCCAAGCCGGGCAATGGCCCGCAGGCCCAGATCGGCTAAGAGCTTCTGACGCCCTTGGGCGCCCTGTTGCGGGAGCCACCGACCGCCCGGACCTGTCCGGGCGGTCGGTGGCCCACAGCTCGTTCAGCAGCACCCCGCGCGAGACAGCGCCCTCACGGTCTCCGGCTGCGGAACGACGCCCCAGGCCGGCTCTCTCTCGGCCCAACTCATCGGCTCACGAGCCAGTTTGGAAAAGACGGGCTCAACGGGCCTCCACGCAGAGGTGCTAGAGGATGTGGCATACGATGTTGAAGAACGCCCCTGGGTAGAGATGTGTCTGGGCGCTGCCCTGCGACATCTCCGTACCCACGGAGAAGAACGTCTGGTAGGTCTGGTCCCCTCCCGCGTTCATCCAGTCGGAGGATCCGACCGAGGCCGGCTTTCTGCTCGCCTCCTTCTGACTGCGCGACGTTTCACCGTTAAAGACGACGGCCTCCATGGACGGTGGGTAGTCATCGGGCAGCTTCCAGTGCCAGTAACCCGCCCTGCTCGTCCACTTGGTCGTGCAGCCGAATACTTCAGGTTTCGGCAGGCTCCAGCGCTCGGGCGGGATGGTGTTGTGCTCAGCGCTCCGCTTCGCGCTGGTGAGTGTGGCATTCAGCTTCGGCGTGGCGAGATCGTCGTCCTTGAGCTTCACCTTCACCGTCGCCTTGCGCGTGCCGGAAGCCGGGATCGCGCCCACTGGGCAGGTGAGTTTGGTTCCGCTCGCCGTACAGGAAGCACCGCCGTCCACCGATCCCTGAACCTTCGCGAAGCTGCCCGCGAGATCCACCGTCAGAGTTGTCCGGTCGGCGGGATGCTTGGTGTCGGGGTTCGTGACCGTGTAAGTGAAGACGTTGCCCCAGCCGTTGTCCTTCTTCCACGACGGTCCGCTGACGCGGGTGCCGGAGAGCGACAGGTCGGCCTGCTTGGTGTCCTTCACGGAGAAGTGAACCGGCCCGGTGAGCGGGATGTAGTACGTCTCATCACTGTGTGCGATGAGGTAGGCGTCATACGTGCCCTCGGGCAGTCCGGAGGCGGAGACGGAACCGCGCGTGGCACTGGCGGCCGGATCTCTCAGTGAACGGACCGACCCGACCGGGACGCCCCTCTTGTACACACCCACCCAGGTACTGCCGCGGCCTTGAGAGGCCGTGTAGTTGAACTTGACGGACTCGTTCGGTGTGAACTCGGGCTTCGCCGCGGAAAGCGTTCCGGACAGCACGGTGAGCGACGCCGGTTTCGCGATCTGCTGGTAGTCCTTGCCGTCGATGACGGTGAGCAGATGGACGTCGTACTCACCCGCGGTCAACTTCGGGAACGAGAGCGAACCGGACTTGTCGGGCGCCTTCCGCCAGCCAACCCGCTTGTCCTTGTCCGGGCTGGCGCCCTTCTTGTAGACGCCGACCCACGTCTCGCTCCGTGCGACCGAGGCCTTATAGGCGATCTTCGCGTTTCCCTCCGCCACCACGGACGGCGACGGCTCGATCGTCCCGGAGAGCCAATGCCCCGCGCCGAACTGCCCGGACTGTGCCCCCTCGGTCCTGGACCACTTGGCCAGCGCCCCTTGCGCCGGCAGGATCCCCACGGCCACGACTGCGACCGCGATCCAGAGCCATTTCCTGCGTGCTCCCGTGAACCAGCGTCTGCCCAAGGCTCCAAAGCCACCCTTCGGCACCATCGCCTCCCTTCTGTTCAGCGGAGGCCGCCAAAGGGGAGGGAAGCGCGGTGAGCGGGCACATTGCTTCATTCCGCGATTCGGCTCCGGACGGCCAGCCGCACGTTGCACGAGCAACTATGTCGGCGGAAAAGCAGCGAAAGGCTTCGGCCCGAGCGTCATCGCGTAAGCGAAGGGCAACCACCGTCACCGGCGCCGGAGCCACCCGCAGTGACCTATCCTGCGGACTGAGTGAAGTTTCAGTCCGTACGCCGCCGACGCGCGCCCTGAGCACCTGCGAGGCCCCATGCCCGACCGTCAGACCGCCATCCTGGAAGCCGCCGTGCGCGTCATCGCCCGCAGCGGGGTCCGGGGGCTTCGCGTGGAGGAACTGGCCGCCGAGGCCGGGGTGTCGACCGCTCTGATCTACTACCACTTCAAGGACCGCGCCGGGCTGGTGCGCCGGACCCTTGAGTTCGTCAGCCACCGGGCGGAGGAGTACACCGGTGAGGAGCTGACCGGCGACGAGGACCCGCGCACTGAGCTGGAGCAGTGGCTCCTGATGGAGGTGCAGGACACCGCACGGGTGCGCGAGAACAGCATCGCCTGGGGCGAGTTGGTGGCCACGTCGGTCTTTGACGACGGGCTGCGGGCCACGCTGGCCGAGTCCACGCGTACCTGGGTCGAGGACATCGCCGAGTTGATCCGCGAGTCCCAGCGGGCGGGGCTTGCCGATGCCGACGCCGACCCGGTGGAGTCGGCCGAGCGGCTGACCTGCCTGATCGAAGGGATCAGCGGGCGCTGGCTCAGCGGGTCGATGCCCCTGGAGCGGGCCCGGGAACTGATCTCGGGAGCGGTGGACGTGGAACTCGGCACCCGTTGAGACTCCGGGGAGCCCCCGCATCCACCATTCAACACCGTCGCAGGTGTTCCCCCAGGACGGAGAGGATCGTGGGCAGGCGGTGCCGGTGTCGGCGCGCCGGGTGGGTCATGCCCTGCCTCTGTGCCTTCGGTGCGTGACGGTGCGGCGACGGCCGTGTCGCGCGGTGCGCGAACGGTCGTACGCTCCCGGGCCGTACGAAGAGCGGGGGCCGGCGGCCGCGTGGCGGTACAGCGTGGTCACGGCCCAGAGCGCGACGCCGCCGCCGACGGCCGCGAGAGCCCCGGGCATGCCGAGCCGTGCGGCCTGGTGGACCATGCCTCCCACCCCCCGTACGGTGTGGCGGACTTCGTGGTAGCTCCCCTTGCTCAGGTCGATGGACCAGGGATCGACGTCCTGGTTGGCGTCCCCCTTGGTCTTCATGACGCGGGTGCCGTCGCGTTCCTCGACCGAGCGGACGCGGTGCACCACGGGCAGGCCGCCGGGCGGTGTGTAGGGCGGCGGTGGCAGGAAGGCGACGACCTCCCCGACGCGGATGTCGGCCGGATCCATGGGAGAGGTGACCACCAGATCGCCCTGGGCGATCTCCGGGGTCATCGAACCGGTCAGCACCGGAAGGTAGTTGACGTGGAGGAAGACCTTGAGACCGAGCAGGGCGACCACCGCGGTGACGACGAGCAGTGCGGCGGCGCGCAGCGACCACAGGACGGTCGCCACGAGCAGCCGGGTGCGCAGGCGCTCGCGGCGGTGGCCCTTGCGGTGGGACACGGGGATGTCCCGTCCGGCAGCGAGGACGGGGCCTGCGGCAGGTTCGGAGTGCTCCGGCGCTGCGGACAAGGGAATCAGCTCCAGGGCCTCGCGGAGTGCGCGGGCGAGGCGATGCGTTCAAGGACGGATGACGTCGCACGGGACGGGATCGCATGCGGCGCCGGCGGCACGGGGGCCGTGAAGTGCCCGCCGCGATCGTGTTCGTTGCCACGTCGCGTTGCACGTGGCGGCGACTTCCTCCCGGTTTCGGTACGTCCGGGCGTCACCGCATACCGGTGCTTCGCCGAGGGGACCCGTAGCGGCGGCCTGGGGTGTTTTGCTGACGCCCGCACCCACCGGCATCCGGACACTCCGGGACCGGCTTGGGTCACTTCATGCGGTCGGCGACCTGCCGGCGCAGCTCGGGAAGGAAGTCGTACATCTTCTGGCCGGGGCACAGCGTGCTGTTGACATCGCGGTGGCTGGTGATGACGTCGACAGTGAGTCTGGTACCCGACGGGTGCGGATTTCCGCTGCCGCCGCGTGAGGTGAGTTCGGTCCTGCCGAGCGGGTCGAGGTGGTACTGGTCGAGCTTCCAGGCGAGCAGATCGGCGATGCTCTGCTTCATCGCCTGGCTCGGCTCGGGATCGGGGCCGGTGTCCTCGCCGCCTTCGTCGTTGTTCGGTTCGAAGTTGCCGAGTGCCGCGACACCCTTTCGTCTGCGCCCCAGGCGGCGCGTGAGTTGATGTGCGGCCGGCTCGGACGGCCTGTCGTGGCTGTCGGCAGGACGCGCTTCGGCCCGGAGGCTGCGGGGGTCTTCCCCGGGTTGACCATAGCGACCCTCAGGTCCTGCGGCAGGGCTCCGCCCGGGCTGGTGACAGTGAACTCGACGCCGTCGACGTCGCCTGCGAAACAGCTCGGTGCTGCGGCCCGCTCGGCGGCCTCGTTGACCGATTCCTCCTCGGACCCGCTTGCCGACGAAGCAGCTGCCTTGTCGGTCGACTTCCCTGCCCGGTCTGTGAGCGAGACGAAATCGACTCCCCGGGCTTCGGCCGGCTGAGCGGCGGGAGTCGCAGCGTAGGCCGCGGTAGAGGCAGGTGTAGCGATGGCGGCGAGCCACATGCATATCGTGGAAATCTTCCGGCGCGTTCTCATGTTTTCTCTTTCTGCTGGTTGCAGCTTGCTCCGGGCGTACTCAGCCGCGGCCGCGGGAGGCGCCCTGGCAGTGGTTCCGGTCGAGCCGGTGGAGCCTGAAACGGGTGCGGTAGAGGAGCGCGGACACCGCGTTGGCGGTCATACCGAACTGCTCGGCCACGTCCTTGGCGGATCGGCCCTCGACGGCGGAAAACCAGAGCACGGCGCGGGTGCGCACGGGCAGTTCGGCGAGGAGATCGGCAAGGTGACAGCGGTCGGCGACGCGGTCGGGGATCTGGGGACGCGGTTCGGCGGTGTCGTACCGGCTGAAGGTGTCCACCAGGACCTCCTGCGCCATCCGGTGGTGGCGGCGGTTGGCCGCGTTGCCGACCACGGACAGGAGGTAGGAGCGGAACGAGGTGTCGGGGCCGAGTCCCTTGCACAGTGCCTTGAAGACCTGGAGGAAGGCGTCGGCGGCCAGGTCGTCGGCGTCGTGGACGTGGGGCAGCGACCTGGCGAAGGCGAGGGCGGCGCCGGAGTGCCGTCGGTACAGCTCGGCGAACGCCTCGCGGTCACCGGAGCGAGAGCGTTCCAGGAGCTCGGCTTCGGCGTCTTGCTGGGCAATCATGGGGTGCCTTGAGGGGAGAGCAACAGGCTGGCCGGGTCGGGGAGTCGGGGGTGGCCACAGGGGTGCGGAGTCGTGCATCTGGTACGGCTCACGGTTGCTCTTCTCCGGGAAGAAGCCCGGTCGTCGCCGTTCATGCCGTAGCCGATCTCCAGATCCCCGTGCGCGGGGATGGCGGCCATGCCCTTCTTGGGGGTGATGGCGACGTGGTGACCCTTGAGGCGGCGGTCGCGCCCGCCATGATGAACTTCTTGCCGCGACGAGGCAGTTCCATTTCCATCCTTTTTGCGGTCCGGGTAACCGGATAGGACAAGCGCACGGCCCGCATGACTCATTGACGGTGATGCGTGTACGCAAAACCGGCGTACAGGACCTGGATTGCTCTCACGGTATCTGTGCACCGCTTTTCCCCCATCAGACCCGGGGGCGATATCCGTTCTACAGTGTGAGTTGACCAAGGTGTATCGGAAATTGCTTCACCAGTTATCCACGGCGCCGCGGGCGCCCGGGGCCTCGGCGTTCGGCCGTGATGATCGTGCCGCGCCCTCGGCCTCGGCGAGCACGGCGCGCCGGCTCCCTGATTCCTGCGGAGGGTCTCCGCACGGGAGTTGTCACCTCAAGTAATCGCGCACGACGTCCAGGAACTCCCGTCGGCTGGCCCGGATGTACGCCCAGACCTTCTCGTCCTGTGGCTCTCCCGGATCGCCGGGGCCTTCCCTGATGACGTCCTGAATGTCGAACGCGAAGCGCCGTGCCGCCTCGTTGATCTCGGGCGCGCAGAGCATGTGAATCGTCTTCTGCGTGACCCACACCCGGTCAAGGGTCTGTTTCGCCCTCGCTTGCCACTGTTCGTCGGCCAACTTGTGCTGATAGCGGTCCACCGCTACGCGTTCGGCTTCCTGCGCCGCGGACAGGAAGGCGATGAGGTGGGTGAGGCGCTCCTTGCGGCGCGCCTCGCGTACCTCGGCTCGTTCTGATACCCGTTCCGCCGAGTGCTGGGCCAGCCATGACACAAGCCCACCGAGGACGACGCCGATGAGCGGCGCGAGCGTTGTCCATGCCACGCCTCACTGTGGCACTCGCGCAGGCGATGCCGCGGTCCCCTTGGGCATTTCATGGGAGTCCGGCCGGCCGTGCGCGTACCCCGCGGCCGGGCCGCCCTCAGCCCCGCTTGCGGGCGAGCAGGAACGCCTGCGGTGTGCGTTCGGCGAAGGGGCCGTCGTCGGGCTCGCGCAGCGTCCGCGCGCGGACCTCCAGGTCCGCTCGTTCCAGCAGCTCCGCCATCTGCTCCGGCTGCCGCCGGTGGAAGTCGAGTTCGACGGGGCGGCCGAACGCCGTCCGCATCCGCAGGGGCTCGTCGCCGACCTGGAACGCGAGCAGCGCGTACCCGCCGGGCGACAGGATTCGGTGGAACTCGGCGAAGGCCCGCGGCAGTTCCTCCAGCGGCAGGTGGATGGTCGAGTACCAGGCGACGACGCCGCCGAGCGCCCCGTCCGGCACGTCCAGCGCGGTCATCGACCCCACGGAGAAGGACAGCCCCGGGTGCTCGCGCCGGGCTACCTCGATCATCCCCGGCGACAGATCGATCCCGGACACGTCCAGCCCCAGGGCGCGCAGGTGCGCCGTCACGCGGCCGGTCCCGCAGCCGAGTTCGGCGACCGGGCCGCCGCCCGCGCCCCGTACGAGCTCGGCGAAACCGGCGAGCAGCGCGCGGTCGAGGGGCTTGGCGGCCAGCTCGTCGCGGGCGAAGTCGGCGTATTCGACGGCCATGGAGTCGTAGGAGGCGCGGGTGGCGTGCAGGAAGTCGGGTTCGGTCACGGGGAGGCACCGTACCGCACCGGTGCCCGGCCGGCGCTGCCCCGTCCCCGTGCGGGGAGCGGCCGGTGGCGGCCCTCAGCCGAGGGCGGCGACGATCCGGCGGATCGCGTCGGTGACCTCACCGGTGTCGACCGCCGTGTAGCACAGCCGGAAATAGCCCGGCTCCGCGCAGGACAGCAGCTGGCCCGGCAGCAACTGCACCCGCGCGTGTTCGGCGAGGTGCCGGCGCAGCGCCTCCTCCCTGGCGTCGATGTGCGGGAAGAGCACCGGCTGCGTGAGCCCGGCCCCCGGCTTGCTGTCCGACTCGCGCGCGAACTCCCCGGGGATCTCGTCGGGTTGCGGGAAGTACGGTCCGCTGTGCGAGGACATCCCCGCCAGGCCGGTCACCGGCAGGTGCGCGCGCAGGTCGAGCCAGAAGAACTGCGCCGTGTTCTGGCCCTGCCGGTAGCGGTAGGGGATACGGCCCCGGTCGAGCTCGGCGCGTACGCTCCGGAACGCCCCGGAGAGCAGCTCCCGGTACTGCTTCATCAGTTCCAGCGGGTAGGGGGCGTCCCCCACGCGGGTCCGCAGCATCGCGCCGATGACCATCTGCTGGAGGGAGGCGAACGGGCTGAACCAGGAGTACGTCTCCTGCTGGTCCTTCACGCCCGTCATGGCCGACCGCACCACCGGCGACTTGGAGATCACGACCCCGGCCTTGAAGCCTGACAGGCCGAAGTCCTTCGCGAAGCCCCAGACGACGTGCACGCGTTCCCGCGCGTCCTGGATGTCCCGGTAGGCGTCGAGCGCGAGCGCGCTGACGAAGTCCGGGGTGGCGTCGGTGAGCTGGGAATGCGCGTACATCTCGTCGGAGACGATGTGCATCCCGGTCTCGGTGAGCGCCCAGGTGTGGATCTCTTCGAGCAGTTCCTTGGGGTAGTTGACGCCCAGGGGGTTGTGGGGGTTGGTGAGGACGAGCAGCTTCGGTGGCTCGGGCTGGGTGCGGTACGCGCGCTGGAGGTCCTTCAGCGTCAGCTCGAAGTTCTCCCTGCCCGCCTCCCGCAGCTCGACGGGTACGCACAGCAGCCCCGGCCGTTGCTCGAAACACCAGTTGAAGCCCTGCCAGTACGGCGCGGGCAGCAGCACCCGGTCGCCGTCGCGCAGGATCCCGCCGTCCTTGAGCGCGAACGCCAGGCACTCCAGCGCGGCCGAGACCCCGGAGGTGCCGAACACGTCCTGCCAGTCCAGACGGTCGGAGAACACCGGCCGCAGCATCGCGGCGATGTCCTGGCGCAGGGCGTCGCCGCCGTACGCCGGCGCGTACTTGGCGTCCTTCTGCTCGATAACGCCGAGCCGGGAGAACACGTTGTCCCTCAGGGACGGGTAGACGAGGACGTTCTCCGCCGTCGCGAGGTTGGTGACGTCCGGGAACAGCTCCTGGTACAGGGCGAGCCGGTGCTCGGGGTCGGCGGCACCGGCGAGCCGGGCGAGCAACTCGTCCGGGGACCTGCCGTCGGCACCGGAGCGCGGGGCGCGGCTCTTCCCGTTCTTCGCGCTCTTCCCGTTCTTTCCGTTCTTCGCGTGCGTGGCCATGATCCGTTCCCTCCTGGGGTCGGGGCGCCTCCGCCCGGCGGGCGGGCGGCCCCACAGCCTGCTGGAGACCGGGCGGCGGGCCAAGGGGGCGGGGCGCGGAACGGGACACCGCGCGGCGTCCGCGGGTGGCCGATACCGTGCTGCCGTTCCGCGCGCCCCTTGGCGATCATGGTGTGGACGGCGGTCGTCGTCGGACCGGAGCGACCAGGAGGAACGCCGTGACGGACAGCAGGACGCCCGGCCGCTGGCGGATGGTGACCGAGGTGGTGGCCGTCCGTCGGCCGCACCCCCGGCTCACCGGCCATGTCTCGGCCTACGTCGGCGTGGACCAGCTGATGAACCCGCCGGTGCGCCGGCGCATGGTCGCCAGGGCCGCGCCGGCCGTCGTGATCGATTTCGACGCGGCCGTCCGGCGTACGTACGGGCCCGACGGCACGGAACAGTTCTCCCCGCTGCCCTCCCCGGTCAGCGGGGTGCTGGACGCGCCCGCCGACGTCGAGCTGGCCGGGAAGCACTTCGGGGTCGCCCTCTTCCTCACACCGCCCGGTGCCTTCGCGCTGCTGGGCGTCCCCATGCGCGAACTCGCCGGCGTCCACGTCCCGTTGGCCTGCGTCGTGGGGGACCGGCCCCAGGACCGCCTCGCCGACCGGCTCGCCTCCGCGCCCGACTGGCCCGCCCGCTTCGACCTGTTGGACCGCCTGCTGCCCGTGCTCCTCGCGGCGGGCCCCGCCCCCGCCCCGGCCGTCCTGCGGGCCTGGCACACGCTGGAGGAGACCGCCGGGCGGATCCGGATCTCCGAACTCGCCGACGGAGCCGGACTGAGCCGTCGCCGCCTGGAAGCGCTCTTCCGGGAACAGATAGGGGTCTCGCCCAAGACGGCCGCCCGCATCCTGCGCTTCCACCGGGCCTTCCGGATGATCACCGACGAGACGCGCGACGTCGGTCTCGCGGTCGTGGCCGCCCGGTGCGGCTACGCCGACCAGGCCCATCTCTCCCGCGAGGTCCGCGCGCTCTCCGGTGACTCCCCGGCCCGGCCGTCCCAGGACGTCATCCAGCCCACGGCCGTCGGCCCGTCCCCCGCCGGGTGAGCGACGACCTCTTTCTTCAAGACCTTGTTTCAACACCTTGTTTCAACGACGACGCATTTCTTCAAGACCGCCCCACCCGGGCGGACGTACAAATGGACTGCGGGGGACGCCCCCTGGCCCCTCGGGGGGCGGCCAGGGGGCGCGCGATCCGGGAGCGTGAGCGCTCCCACCGCTCAACGCGGCGGATCGAAGAGGCGGTTGCCGTCGCTGAGCAGCCCCGCCCGTTTCACGTGCCGCAGCACCGGGAGCACCTCCAGCCGGTCCACGGTCCGCAGCCCGCCGATGCCCTCCGTCATGTACGTGTACAGGTCGCGCTCGTCGCGGCAGAGCACCGTCGCGGCGAGGTTCGCGCTCCCCGTCGTCGCCGCGACGAAGGCGACCCGCGGGTGCCGGGCGAGCGCCCGGCCCGCCGCGTCCAGGTCACCGGGCGCGACCGTGGCCCACAGCGCGGCCTCGGTGTGATAGCCCAGGTGCCGGGGGAGCACCTCGATGTCGAGGACGAGCGCGCCGGTGCGGCGCAGTTGCTCCAGACGGCGCCGCACCGTGGATTCCGAGCGGCCCGCCGCCTTCGCGAGCTCCGGATACCCGGCCCTGCCGTCCTGGGCCAGGACCGCCAGCATCGCGCGGTCCGGGCCGTCGAGCCGGACCGTACCCGCCTCCTCGGCCGGCGGCGGGGCGAGCGCCGACCGCTGCTCCTCGCTCAGCATGCCCGGGGCCGCCCAGTGCTCCGGCCCGATCGGGAACTGGCGCAGCATGCTCTGCGCGGAGACCCCCGTGACCTGCTGGGTACGCGGCAACTTCCGCAGCAGCAGCGCCTCGTGGTCCTCGCGCGTGGCCGAGGCCACCAGGCAGCCGACCTCCGTACCGCCGGAGAAGATCTTGACCCAGCCGGTGTCGGGGCGGCGCGCCAGTGACTCGGCGATCGCCACGGCCGCACCCGGTACGCACTGGATGCGCAGCCGCGACTCGAACCGTCCCACGCGTTCGGCGACCGGCAGCCCCAGCACCCGCAGCAGCCCGGCGCCGCGCAGCCGCCGGTAGCGGCGGATCACCGTCTGGTCCGTCGTGCCCAGCACGGCGGCGATCCGGCTGAAGGCCGCACGCCCGTCGATCATCAGGGCCTGCACCAGCTGCCGGTCCAGCAGGTCGAACTCCTCGCCATCCATGGTTTCCATCTTCACACGGCCTTGTACGTCGGATTCCGCCGCAGCAGAGGTGCTGGGTTCCGGTAAACGCCACCGTGGTGCGAGTTTCGACGGCATTGTTCGAGTTGTCGACGACGGAACCGTGGAGGTCCGGATGCGCAAGTGGCTGCCGCTCACAGCGGTGTGCCTGGGGACGTTCATGCTGCTGGTGGACGTCACGATCGTCGTGGTGGCCCTGCCCGACATGGCCGGAAGCCTGCACACGTCCTTCGCGGACCTGCAGTGGGTGATGGACCTGTACGCGCTCGCGCTCGCCGCGCTGCTGCTGGGCGTCGGCGCCCTCGCCGACCGGATCGGCCATCGGCGGGTGTACGTGGCCGGGCTGGCCCTGTTCGCCCTGGCCTCGCTCGCGTGCGGGCTGGCGGACGGCCCGGCGGTCCTGATCGCCTTCCGGGGCGTGCAGGGCGTCGGCGGTGCCGCGATGCTCGCCACGACCACGGCCCTGATCGGCCGGCTCTACCAGGGCCGGGACCGGGGCGTCGCCTTCGGCGCGTGGGGCGCGGTCAGCGGGGCCGCCTCGGCCGCCGGGCCGGTCCTGGGCGGACTGCTGACCGAACACCTCGACTGGCGCTGGATCTTCTTCGTCAATCTGCCCATCAGCGTGCTCGCCGTCGTCATGACGCTGAAGTACGTCGCCGCGCTGCCGGGCGCGCCCGCGCGCCGGGTCGACCTGCCCGGCACGGCGGCCTTCACCGTCGCCGCCGGAAGCGCCACCTACGCGCTGATCAAGGGCAGCGACCTGGGCTGGACCTCGGCGCCGACGCTGGGCCTGTTCGCCCTCGCCGCCGTCGCGCTCCTCGCCTTCGTCGGCGTCGAACGGCGCCGCGAGCAGCCGCTGTTGGACCTGGCGCTGTTCCGGCGCGGCACGTTCTCCGGGCTGATGGCCGCCGGTGTGCTGCTGTCCGTGGCCGCCTTCTCCTACCTCGCCTACATCTCGCTGTGGCTGCAGTCGGTCAAGGACATGGGCCCGGTGACCGCCGGGCTGGCCTGCGTGCCCATGAGCGCGGCCGCGTTCGTCGTCGCCTCGCTCTCGGGCCGTTTCCTGCACGGGGTCTCCCCGCGCTGGACGATCGGCTCGGGCATGCTGCTGATCGGCCTCGGCGCCTTCCTCCAGGCCGTCGTGGACGCGGACGCGGACTGGCTCGTCCTCTTCCCCGGCCTGACCGTCACCGGCGTCGGCGTGGGCCTGACCACACCGGTCCTCGCCTCGACCGCGATGGCCTCGGTCACGCCCGACCGCGCGGGCATGGCCAGCGGCGCCGTCAACACCGCCCGTCAGCTCGGCAACGCGCTGGGCATCGCCGTCCTCGGCGTGGTCTTCCACGCCGGGCTGTCCGGCGCGCTCGCGGACCACGGGTCCGCCGTGGCCGATCCGTCGGCGACCGCCGACGCGCTCGCCGGGGGCCAGGCCGCCGCCGTGGCCGCCCACGCGGGCCCGGGGGCGGGGGAGTTGGTGGGCGAGGCCTTCGCCGCCGGGCTGCGGCAGACGTTCCTCGTCTCCGGGACGCTGGGCGTGCTGGGCGGCCTCGTGGCCCTGCTCCTCGTGCGCCGCCCCGTGACCCCGGCGGCGCCGGCGGTCAGCGGTCGGCCCGCAGCTCGGGAGGCAGCGGCGCGGGGCTCAGGTGCGGCAGCACGCTGAGGGCGATGTCGACCAGGTTGGCCTGCTGCTGCGGGGTGAGGTGGTCCAGCAGGTACCGGCGGACGCCGCGTACGTGCACGGGGGCCGCGGCACGCAGCGCCTCGACGCCCCGGTCGGTGAGGACGGCGTGGGCGCGGCGGGGGTCGTCCGCGTCGTCCGCCCGTACCACCAGGCCGCGCTCCTGCATACGGCGGATCTGGTGGGAGACCCGGCTCTTGGACCACTGGGCCTCGGCGCCCAGCTCGCCCAGGCCCAGCCGGTGGCCGGGGGCCTCGGAGAGCAGCACGAGCACGGTGTAGTCGGCGCTCGACAGGCCCGCCTTGCGCAGGTCCTGGCTCAGCCGCGCCTCCAGCATCTCGCTCATCGCGACGTAGCCGCGCCAGGCGCGGGCCTCGTCCCGGTCCAGCCACTCGGTTTCGCTCACGTCGGCACACTGTAGTGAACGGGCCGGGCCGCCCCGGAGGGCGGTCCCGGCCGGACCGGGACGAGGGCGCGGGCGTACCCCGCCTTCGGTACGGCCCTCAGCACGCGACGTCGAAGGTGCCCTTGAGGTCCATCCGCTGCTTGGCGCCGTCCTGCTCGAACTCGATGACGGCCGTCACCGTGTCGTCGTTCCAGTTCTGCACCTGCTCGACGGTCGTGCCGTCGGCCTCGGTCCACTTCAGGCGGTAGACGCCCTCGGACTCCTCGCGGTGCTCGACCTTCACCGTGCCCTCGGCCGGGTCCTGTCCTGCCACGACCTTCCAGTGCGCGGTGTCCGCGCCCTCGAAGCGCAGCTCGAACTTGTAGCCGTTGTCGTAGGAGATCCGCAGGGTCTCGTCGGCGAACTCCGGCTCGGCGTCCTGCGACGCGGCGGTCTGCAACGCGGCGGAGGCCGCGGCCGCCGCCGGGAACCGCTCGGTGTGTGCCGGGGTGTCGGCCTGGGCCATGACCGGCGTGAGGGCCAGCAGTGCGGTGGACAGTGCGGCGGTGGCTCCGAGACCGAGGGCCAGGCGGCGGTGCTTGCGGTTCATGGGGAACCCCTTCCGTTGAGTTGATGTGTCAACCGTGACGTTACGGACCGGGTGGTTGATGTGTCAACTGTGGAGGTCGGCGGCACCGCGCCGGAGCCGGTCGCCACGGTCCCCGGCCCCGTCCCGGGAGGACGGTGCACGGCGGAAAATCGGTGGACGGGGCGGAGTCCGGGCCGGATAGGGTGATCCCACTCCGAAGATCACGCTCCTGGAGAAGGACGCCGCGCGACAGGAGCGGGCCGGTCGACCGTGGGCCGGTCGTGGAGGGGCGGCACCAGGCAGTCCGTTCCCTATGTCCGTTCCATAGGCCCGTTCCATAGGTCCGTTCCGTAGGCCCTTTTCGTCTGCCCTCCCGCCTCCCGAGGAGATGCGTGTCATGAACTCCCGCCCTGCGAGCGCCGGTTCCGAGCGCGACGACCGCCCCAAGGTCGGTCTCGGCCTGCCCGCCGCCGACCCCGCCGTCCTGCTCGACTGGGCCCGGCGCGCGGACGCCGGGCCCTTCAGCAGCCTCGGCCTGCTCGACCGCCTCGTCTACGACAATCCCGAACCGCTCGTCACCCTCGCCGCGTTGGCCACGGCCACCTCGCGGATCCGGCTGCAGACCGAGGTGTTGATCGCCCCCGTGCACAACACGGCGGTGCTCGCCAAACAGACCGCCACCCTCGACCGGATCGCCGGCGGCCGTTTCACGCTCGGTATCGGCGTCGGCGGACGCGAGGACGACTTCCGCGCCGCGGGCACCGACGTCCGCCGCCGCGGGAGCCGGCTCGACGAGCAGATGGCGCTGCTGCGCCGCACCTGGGCCGGCGAGCCCTACGGCGAGGACGCCGGGCCCATCGGCCCGGCTCCGCTCACCCCGGGCGGCCCCGAGGTCCTCTTCGGCGGCTTCGTCCCCGCCGCGCTGGAGCGGGTCGCCCGCTGGGGCGACGGCTTCCTCGGCGCGGGCCTGCCCCCGCAGGCCATGGACGATCTCTTCCGCCAGGTAGAAAGCGTCTGGGACCGGCACGGCCGCGCCGGCCGTCCGCGGCTGGTCGCCCAGGTCAACGCCGTCCTCGGCCCGGACGAGGTGATCGCCGAGGCCCGGCGGAACGCCCACCGCTACTACTCCTTCGGCGGAGACCTCGCCGACCAGGTCGTCGAGAGCATGCTCACCACGGCCGGGCAGATACGCGCCGCCGTCGACGCGTACACCGGCATCGGGGCCGACGAGGTCGTGTTCTACTGCTGGGGAACGGACCCGGGGCAGGTCGAGCGGCTGGCGGAGACCCTGTTCTGAAGGGCTGTCGGCCATCGGCGGCAAATTACCGCTGTTGCCCAGGGGTTGACCCGTCGTATGGTGGACGCGCAGCACGCACCCCGGCCGTGACGGCCGGGCGTTTTCCGAGCAGGGGGAGAAAGGTGCGTGCCCGATGTTCGTCGGGCTTCTGTCTGCGATCGGCGTCCTGGTCTACACGGCGCTCGTCTCCGTTCTCGCGCTCACCGCCACCTTCGCGCGGCGTCCGGCGCTGAGGCGCGAAGCGCGTACCACTTTGGCCGTTCTCCTTCCCGCCCGGGGGGCGGGGCGGGTGTCAGGGCCGGAGAGGGGCGCGCGGCGGTAGGCCCGGGGCGGTCTCCACCCGCAGCTCCGCCAGCCCCCGGATCACGTACCCCTTCTTGCGGCGCGGCTCCGCCGCGAGCCGTATCCCCGGCGCCCGCCGCAGCAGCGCCTCGCACACCGCGCTGAGTTCGAGGCGGGCGAGCGGGGCGCCCAGGCAGTAGTGGACACCCGCGCCGAAGGAGAGGTGGGGGTTGTCGGGGCGGGTGATGTCGAAGCGGTCGGGGGCGGGGAAGCGGGCCGGGTCGCGGTTGGCGGAGCCGAAGAGGAGGGCGACCTCGCTGCCGCGCGGGATACGGGTGCCGGCCACGTCGATGTCGTCGAGGACCCAGCGCTCGAAGAGGTGCAACGGGGTGTCGTAGCGCAGCAGTTCCTCCACCGCGCCCGGCAGCAGTCCCGGGTCGGAGCGCAGCGCGGCGAGCTGCTCCGGGTGCCTCAGGAGCGCGAGCCAGCCGTTTCCGGTGGAGTTGACGGTGGCCTCGTGGCCGGCGTTGAGCAGCAGGACGCAGGTGGAGACCATCTCTTGTTCGGTCAGCCGGTCGCCCGCGTCGTGCACGGCGATCAGCGCGCTGATCAGGTCGGGGCCCGGGGTCCGGCGGCGGTCGGCGATCAACTCGCGCAGGTACGCGGAGAATTCCACGGAGGCCCGTACCGCCCGCCGGGCCGTCTCCTCGGCCGGGTTGAGTTCGTACATCCCGCAGATGTCCGCCGACCAGGGCCGCAGGAGGGGGCGGTCGGCCTCGGGGATGCCGAGGAGATCGGCGATGACGGCGACGGGCAGGGGCTCGGCGACGGCGGTGACGAGGTCGCCGCCGCCGTCCGCGACGAGCGCGGCGACCAGTTCGTCCGCGCGGCGGGTCACGGCGGGCGCGAGTTCCCGTACCCGGCGCGGGGTGAAGGCCTGCGAGACCAGGCGGCGGATCCGGCCGTGGTCGGGGTCCTCCAGGTCGAGCAGCCCGTGGTCGTTGAGGGTGTGGAAGGGCTCGTGCGCGGCCGGGGGCGGGGTGCGGCCGAACTCCTCGTGCGTGAAGCGGTGCAGATACGTCCGGCCCAGGCGGCGGTCGCGCAACAGCGTCTGGACGTCCTGGTGGTGGGGGATCAGCCACTGGCCGGTGGGCTCGTACCAGTGGACGCGGCCGCTCGCGCGCAGGGCCGCGTAGGCGGGGTAGGGGTCGGCGGCGAAGGACGGGGACTGCGGGTCGAAGGCGGTTGCCGTGCCGGTGACTTCGCTCATGCTTCCGGACTGTAGTGGGGGGTCCGGAAGCATGGGGAGCCGTCAGGAGGGTTCCGGCAGGAAGCGCACCAGCACGCTGCTCAGGACGTGCAGCCCCGCGTAGATCCACACCACGCCCGCGACGCCCAGCGGGCCGAGGAACAGGGTGCCCAGCAGCGGGCCGAGGGCCACGCTCGCTCCGGCACCCAGGCTGTAGGCCGCCATCACCTGGCCCTTGCGCTCGGGTGCCTGGGCCGTCATCAGGGGCGGCAGCGGTACGTACCCGGCGAGCCCCGCGCCGAACAGGCCCGCGGCGAGGGCCGCCACCAGGAAGTCGGGGCCCGCGGCCGTGGGCAGGTAGTAGAGCGCGAGGCAGCCCGCCGCGCTGAGGACACCGCCGCACCACATGACCGTCCGCCGCTTGCTCCAGCGGTCGCCGAGCCGCCCGAAGATCAGCACGAAGACGAGGTTGGCGCCCATCATGACCGACAACAGCCGCAGCCACTGCGAGAGTTCGAAGCCGAGCGAGTCGGTGAAGTAGAACGGCAGGAACACCCACAGGCCGAACTGCGAGGTGGTGTTGATCAGCCGGACGGCGGCGCCCGCGCCGACGCGGGGCCGGCTGAACAGGACGGTCACGCTGCCGCGCAGGGCCGCCCGTACGTCCCGCTGCCCGGCGGGCAGCAGCGGCCCGCGTCCGGTGGGTTCCCGCAGCAGGACCAGGGCGAGGGCGGCGCCGGTGAGGACGAGCGCGAGGGAGATCCACAGCGTCTCGTACGCGCCGACGGCGGGCACGAGCGCGGAGGCGAGCAGTGAGCCGAGGGTCGGCAGGCCCAGGGTGAAGGCGAACCAGAACCAGCCCAGTGCCGTGCCGATCGTGCGCCGAGGAGCCGCCGCCATGATCCACACGAGGAAGCCGTAGGCGAACAGCGGATAGCCCAGGCCCCGGATCCCGTAGGCCGCCATGATCAGCGGGTAGCTGCCGAGGGGGATCGCGACGGTGAGCAGCAGGACGTGGCAGCCGGCCCAGAAGGCCGCGCCGACGGCCATCACGCGCCGGGGTCCCCACGCGTCGGCGAGGGCCCCGGCGAGGAAGGCGCCGAGGGCGGCGGCCGCCCCGTACACGGTGAAGACCGCGCCGACGGCGCCCTCGGAGAAGCCCAGGCCGACCAGATAGGGCGAGAGGTAGCCGGTCTCGATGCCGTCGCCCGTCATGAACAGGACCAGGCCCGCGTAGCCCCACACCAGGGGCCGGGGCAGGCCCGCGCGGTCGAGCAGGGAGCGGCGCGCCCCGGGCGCCGCCCCGGGCGGTGCGGGGCAGGGGGTGGCTGGGGCCTGGGACACGGGGCCTCCGTCCGGAGATGGGCAGAAAACGCGCACGGGGCGGGAAGGCCGGAAGGGCCCGGAATGCCGCGCCGGTGCGACGGCCCCCGATAAAAGCCGCAGCAAACACGTTATGTCAATGGAATTGACAGAACTTCTCGGAAAGTGTGTGATCTGAGCGGTGTCCGCAGCGTCGCGGGCACCCTGTTCCGGAAGCTGTCGCATCCAGGACAGCCCGGGAACGAGGAGGAGCCCATGGCCGCGAGCCGGGGGACCGAGGCCGAGGTCGAGCAGCGCAGACAGCTGCTGCTGCGGCGCGTCATGGAGCGGGGCGAAGCCCGCATCGACGCGCTCGCCGACGAACTCGGCGTCAGCGCGATGACCGTCCACCGCGACCTGGCCAACCTCGAATCCCGGCAGCTGCTGCGCAAACGGCGCGGCAGCGCGGTCGCGCTCGCCGACCTCACCATGGAGACCGCCACCCGCTTCCGCGAGCACCGCCAGTCCGCCGTCAAGGAGGCCCTCGCCGCCGCGCTCGTGCGGCACGTACGGCCCGGCCAGACCGTGCTCATGGACTGCGGCAGCACCCTCTTCCCCCTCGCGCGCCGCCTCGCCCGCATCGAGCGCCTGACGGTCGTCACCAACTCGCTGCGCGTCGCGGGCATCGTCGGCAAGGACGCGGCGGACGGCACCACGGTGACCCTGCTCGGCGGGCCCTTCCACGCCGACTTCGAGTCCTGCGCCGGCACCGAGACCCTGCGGCAGCTCGCCCGGATCCGCGCGGACGTGATGTTCGCCTCCGTGACCTCCGTCAGCGACGGACGGCTCTACCACCCCGTACGGGAATGGGCCGACCTCAAGGAGGCCATGCAGGACGCCGCCGAACAGCGCGTCCTGCCCGCCGACCACAGCAAGTTCGGCCGCACCGCCACCCACGGCTACGGCGATGCCACCGGCTACGACCTGGTCGTCACCGACGAGGCCGCCCCCGAACCGGAGATACGCGCGATCGAGGCCCTCGGCGTGACCGTCGAGCGCGTCCCGTTCCCCGGCGACCGGCAGCGCCCGTAACACCCCGCAGTACCCACGACCACCAGCCACCCACTGGTTGACAACCCCCACTGGGCAACCGCCACTTGGCAAGCACCAGTCGACACCCCCACCCCGAAAGGAAGCCGGCCCATGCGTGCTCTCGTCGTCGAGACCCCGGGGACCTTCTCCGTCCAGACGGTCCCCGACCCGGTCCCCGGCCCCGGCGAAGTGGTCGTCGCCGTCGCGGCGGTCGGCATCTGCGGCACCGACATCCACATCGTGGAAGGCGAGTTCGCCCCCACCCCGTACCCGATCATCCCGGGGCACGAGTTCACCGGCGAGGTCGTCGCCCTCGGCGCGGGCGTGAGCGCGGTGCGCGAGGGCGACAAGGTCGCCGTCGACCCCTCGCTGTTCTGCGGCGCCTGCCACTACTGCGCGATCGGCCGGGGCAACCTGTGCGAGAACTGGGGCGCGATCGGCGACACCGTCGACGGCGCCATGGCCCAGTACGTCAAGGTGCCGGCCGCCAACTGCCACCGGCTGCCCGAGAACGTCTCCCTCGCCCAGGGCACCCTCGTCGAACCGCTGTCCTGCGCGGTGCACGGCTTCGACAAGCTGCCCCGCGAACTCGGCTCCCACTACCTGATCATCGGCGCCGGCACCATGGGCCTGATGATGCTCCAGCTCGCCCTGCACGCCGGCGCCGCCTCCGTCTCCGTCGTCGACCTCAACCCGCGGCGACTGGAGATCGCCAGGAAGCTGGGCGCCGACGCGGCCGAGGTGAGCACCGACTCCTTCGGCCGCCCGCAGGGCTGGGAGGTCGTCATCGACTGCACGGGCGCCGTCCCCGCCATCGAGGACGGGCTGCGGCGGGTGCGGCGCGGCGGCACCTTCCAGCAGTTCGGCGTGGCGGCCTCCGGGGCGACCGCCCGCTTCTCCCCGTTCCACGTCTACAACGACGAGATCACCATCGTCGGCTCGATGGCCGTCGTGCACAGCTTCGGCCGCGCCGTGGAACTCATGGGCAAGGGCGTCCTCGACGCCGACACCATGATCACGCACAGCTTCGGGCTGGAGGAATTCCCCGAGGCGCTGCGGACGTTCCGGCAGGGCACCGGCCGTAAGATCCAGATCCGCCCCGCGGCCTGAGCGCCGCACCGGCAGCCGAGGAAGAGGGAACCTCATGGGGACGGTCGTCGGAGTCGACTCCTCCACCCAGTCCTGCAAGGTCGTCGTCTGCGACGCCGAGACCGGGAAGGTGCTGCGGCGCGGCCGCGCCCCGCACCCCGAGGGCACCGCGGTCGACCCCGAGGCGTGGTGGCAGGCACTCCAGCAGGCCCTGCGCGAAGCGCTCGGGGACGGCGGAGCGGACCCGCTGCGGGGCGTGGACGCGATCGCCGTCGCCGGGCAGCAGCACGGACTCGTCGCGGTCGACGCCGACGGCAGGCCCGTCCGCGACGCGCTGCTGTGGAACGACACCCGATCCGCGCCCCAAGCGGCCCGGCTGATCGAGGAGTTGGGCGGACCGCAGGCGTGGGCCGAGGCCGTCGGCACCGTCCCCGTCGCCGCTGTCACCGCCGCCAAACTGCGCTGGCTCGCCGACCACGAACCGGACGCCGCGGACCGTACGGCACGCGTGCTGCTGCCGCACGACTGGCTGACCTGGCGGCTGTGCGGCGGACCCGCCTCGGGCACGGAACCGGCCACCGACCGGGGCGACGCCTCCGGCACGGGCTACTTCTCGCCCGCCGAGGGCCGCTACCGCACGGACCTGCTGGAGCTCGCCCTGCGCGGCCGCAGCCCCCGGCCGCCGCGCGTCCTCGCCCCGCACGAGGCCGCGGGACACACCCCCGGCGGCACCCTCGTCGCCGCCGGCACCGGCGACAACATGGGCGCCGCCCTCGGCCTGGGCCTGGCCCCCGGCGAGGCCGTGCTCTCCCTCGGCACCAGCGGCACCGTCTTCGCCCGCTCCGCGCGCCCCACCGCCGACGCCACCGGCGCCGTGCAGGGATTCGCCGACGCCACCGGGGAGTTCCTGCCCCTGGTGTGCACGCTGAACGCCGCCCGCGTGCTCAGCTCCACGGCCCGCATGCTGGGGGTCGACCTAGACGCCCTGGACACGCTGGCCCGGCGGGCCGTCCCGGGCGCCGACGGGCTCGTCCTGCTGCCCTACCTCGGTGGTGAACGCACCCCCAACCTGCCCGACGCCACGGGGAGTCTGCTCGGCATGCAGGTCGGCAACATGTACCCCCACAACCTCGCCCGCGCCGCCGTCGAGGGCATGCTGTGCGGCATGGCCGACGCGCTCGACGCCCTGCGCGCCCAGGACGTGCCCGTCCGCCGGCTGCTGCTGATCGGCGGCGCCGCCAAGGCCCCTGTCGTCGCCGAGGCCGCCGCCCAGATCTTCGGCGTGCCGGTCACCGTGCCCCGGCCCGACGAGTACGTGGCCCTGGGCGCCGCCCGCCAGGCCGCCTGGGCCCTCGCCGGCACCCCCGAACCCCCCTCCTGGGCCCCGTTCGAGGGCGCCGGGCTGCCCGCCCCGGCGGACGCGGGCACGGCTGGGCGCGCGATCCGCGACGCGTACGCCCGGGCCCGGGAACAGGTCCACGGCGTACGGGCCTGAACGCCCCGCCGGACGGTGGCTGTTGGGGACTATCGGCGGTTAGTGGCGCTTATTGGCGGACGGTCCAGTGGTCGTTCGCCCCCGCCTGGAGGAACTTCAGCGCCGGGCACAGGAACGCGGAACCGTCGGGGTGGGTGTCGGTCCACGGGGAGTCGGCCGGACGGGCCGGCTTCCACGAACCGGCGGCGCGCAGCTGGACCGAGCCGCTGTCGAAGACCGTGGTACGGGCCTCGTCGCAGTAATAGCCGTTGCCCGTCGCGGGGTTGACCGAGGCGTAGATCTCGAACATGTCCCAGCCGTGGTCCAGCCCGCTCTGGTCCCGCCCCGACTGGCGGAAGAGCAGGTCCCAGGCAGAAGCGCGGTAGTTGTACAGGTAGGCGGACCACCGGTTGGCGGCGGGGTCGTCCTGCACCATCTGGACGGTGTAGGCGGGCCGTCCGGTGGCGGTGGTGGTGTAGGTGGCCAGGAAGTCGGCGTTGACCGGCAGGGTCCTGGCAGGGCCGCCGGGGCTGGAGCACCAGTCCCAGGCCCAGATCTCGTTGCCGCTGCTCCAGTAGGCGGTGACGACTTCCATGCAGGAGTTCTGGGCCTTGGTGGTGGGCGCGTACGTGAAGTTGTCGGCGTTGGAGACCTTGTAGCCGGCGTCGACGCTGTGGGTGGCCATGATGCCGTCGTGGGTGCCGGGCTGCGGGAAGACGCCCCACCAGTTGTGCGTGACGTCGGCCCGGGCGGCGGCTGTTCCGTGCCCGGGCATCAGGTGCTGGTGCCGGGCCGCCTCGGCCTGGGCCCTGCGGCCCTCGGCGAAGACGCGTGCGGCTTTCTCCCGTCCGGCGTCGTGTCCGGGGTGGTGCCCGGGGTCGTGTTCGGGGTCGTGCAGCCCGGTGACGACGGTGCTCCGGTGCGGGGCGTCGGGGGAGGGGGCGACGGTCGCGGTCGCTGTCGCTGTCGCTGTCGCCGACGTGGTCGTGGCACTGGCCGTGGTGACGCCGGCCAGTGCCGCCAGTGCGGTGAGCAGGGTCGCGGCCAGGCGTCTGCGGGATCTGTGCATGGGGGGTTCCTCCGGTGGGGGTGGTGCGCGTGGGGGGTGGGAGCGTGCGCGGGCGGCGAACAGCCGTCGCGCCGGAAATGTGCATGACAACTCCTGAGGGTGTCAAGGTTCCGGGAGGAGCGGATGCTTCGCGTGAACTCGCGCGGGGCTGCGGCCAGTTGGCGGCGACGAACGCGACATCCGTGACGGATCGTTTCTTAACGCCGCCGGGCTCGTTGAGGGGTGGCGAGCGCCCCGAGTGGCCGAACCGCGGGGCGACCGAGCATGTCGAGGAGAGGAGAAGCGCTGTGCTTCGGATGACCACGGCCCTGGCCGCGGCCGCCGCGACGGTGGCGATCACGGCGGCGGGCGCCCACGCCGCCGCGCCCCGTACCGCCGCGCGCGTACCCGCCGACCAGCCGCCCTACGCGTACAAGGACTGCGTCAGCGCCGCCAAACAGAAGGGGGAGAGCCCGAGCTATGCGAAGTGGCACTGCGACGAGCTCGTGAAGAAGGGCTGGGTGAAGAAGCCGCACAGCTGACGAGCGCGGTGGCGCGGGCCCCGTGCCCCGGTCCGGTCCTCCGGACCCGGGGCGCGGGGCCGCGTGCTGTCCGGGGTTTGACCGTCGGGGGAGGGGCCCTGCATCATGCTTTCACTAATCACTTAGTGAAAGCATGATGCGATGCAGACGGCAGGGGACCCATGACCCGACTCGCGCCGGCGCCGCCCGCGCGCCGGTACTCCGCACCGGCGCGGGACCAGGACCTCCGGGATCCGGCGCGGGACCGGGACCCGGAGCGGACGTGCCGCCGGTGGCCCGTCGCCGCCGTCCCGGCCGCCGTGATGCTCGCCCTCGGAACCTGGGGGATCACCCGGCAGGGCAGCATGTGGCGCGACGAGGCCGCGACCTGGCAGGTCTCCCACCGCTCGCTCGCCGAGATCCTGCGCCTGCTGCACGAGGTCGACCTCGTGCACGGCCTGTACTACGTGATCGTCCACGCGCTCTTCGCCGTCTTCGGCGACAGCCTCTGGACGCTGCGGCTGCCTTCCGTCCTGGCCATGACCGCTGCCGCCGCCCTCACGGCACGCCTCGGCGCCCGGCTCGCCGGCCCCCGCGCCGGACTCGCGGCCGGGCTGGCCTTCGCGCTGCTGCCGTCGGTGCAGCAGTACGCGCAGGAAGGACGCCCGTACGCGCTCGTCGTCGCCGGGGCCGCGCTAGCGACCCGGCTGCTGGTCACCGCGCTCGACCGGCCCGGCCGGGCGCGCTGGGCCGGCTACGCCGCGACCGTACTGATCACCGCGCACCTCAACTGGCTCTCGCTCCTCGTCCTGCCCGCGCACGCGGCGACGGTGCTGCTCGTCCGGCCCGGACGGCGGCTGCTGCGCCAGTGGACGCTCGCCGCGCTGGCGGCCCTGGCCGGAGCGGCGCCGCTGATCGCCGCCAGCCGCTCGCAGGCGTTCCAGGTGTCGTGGATACGGCCGTTGCAGTGGCCGACAGTGCTGGGGGTGGGGCTGCTGGTGGGGGTGGGGTGCCTGTGCGCGGCGGTCGCGCGCCGGCCGGGGCGCCGTGGGTCGTCCGTCGTCCCGCTCGCGCTCCCGCTGCTCGCCGTGCCGCAACTCGCGCTCGTCCTTGCCTCGTTGGTGCAGCCGATCTATCTGCCCCGGTATGTGCTCTACACGTCCGTGGCGCTGGCCCTGCTGATCGGGGCCGCCGTGGACACCGCCGTGCGGGCCGCCGGGGCGCGGTGGCGGCGGGTACGGCCCTGGGTGCTCGTCGCGGGCGCCGGGGTGTGCGCGTTTGTCGCGCTGCTGCCCGTGGAGCGGCAGTTGCGGCAGCCGCAGAGCCGCGTCGACGACGTACTGGCGGCCGCCGACCGTGTGGCGCGTGTCGCCGACCCCGGTGACGCGGTCCTGTTCATACCGGCCGCGCGCCGCGACACGGCCCTGGTCTCGCCGGGAAAGTTCAGCGGTCTGCGCGACCTGGTCCTCACGCAACGGCCCGCGCCGTCCGGCACGCTCAAGGGATACGAAGCCTCGCCGCGGGGGATACGGGAGGCGATGCTCGCCGTCCCCCGCATCGTGGTCGTCAGCGACGCCCCGGCCGTCGCGTCCCGCACGGCACCGGAGCGGGAGCGGACGAAGACGGCCGTGCTGCGCGAGTACTTCGAGCCGCTGTCCGACGCGGAGGTCAACGGGCGGCGGGTGACGGTGTACGGAAGACGCTGAGGCGGGTGAGGGTGAGGAGCTGACGGGGTTCGGGGTGGCGCGCTATGGTGATACGCACCGGTGACGTCCCATGGCACCAGTTGGTCAGGGCCGTCCGTTCCGAGGGCCTGCGGGACGTGTACGGCCAGGCAAGATTCAGGCCCAGCCGGAGAGCTCTCGGTTCGACGATGGTCGGGCCGTGGAGCTAGGTCGCTCCGGAGAGACAGCAAGTGGCCCCCGTCCCGGCGATCGGTCTATCGCCGGGAACGAGGGCCGACCGATTAGGCGGTTACTGGTCGGGATCCCTCAATGGCGATGAGGACTGCCGACCACCGCCGACCGGTCATCGCTCCACAAAAGAAGAATGGCCCCCTTCCCGGTGATGGTCAGATCGCCGGGAACGTGGGCCGACCGGCTAGGTGGTTAGCGGTCGGGAGTCCTCAGCAAGGTTGAGGATTGCCGACCACCGCCGATCCCGGTACCGTCCAACAAATGAAGAGTGGCCCCCGTCCCGGCGATAGGTCACATCGCCTGGAACGAGGGCCGACCGATTAGGCGGTTACTGGTCGGGAGCCCTCAGTGGCTTTGAGGACTGCCGGCCACCGCCGACCGGTCATCGGCGGAAGCACCTCCCGAGGAACTCGCGGATGGTTTCCACAAATAGCTCGAAGCGTGTCTTCTTCCGATGACGTCCCATGGACGCCCCCTTCCATTTCATTGAACGCGGCTTGACCGGGGCCGCACCGGAGGAGCCCGCCGAATTCGGACTCCACGGAGCAGGAGCCCGACGCGCGGAGGACTGTCCTCCTTTGGAAGGGGGCGCACTGGGTGCGCCGTGCGATCACTTTATCGCCTTGCAGACCCCAACTGCCTTTCCCGTAAGGGTGGTTGCCGGTACGCATGAACGAACCGCCCCCCACTCAGCCGCACACCCGACCACCCCCTCCCCGATCCGGGTGAACTCCCCCCGATCCGGCGCCACTTGCCGTGACCGACTCGGCAGCCTTGCTGTCCGGTCCCAGCGAAGGAGGCGCCTCCTTGGTGAAGGTGGCAGCACAGCGCGCAGTGATCGGTACCGGCCTCTTCGGGGTGCCGGACGCACGGCTCGCGGCGGCTGTCGGCAGAGCCGGAGGGCTCGGCGTCGTCGACCTCGGAAGCGACGGCAGGGCCGCCCGGGAGGCGCTGGAGCTCGTCCGTGCCTGGACCCCCGACGCCTACGGCGTCCGGCTCTCCGCCGACTGCGCCCTCCGCCCCGAGGAGCTGTACGCCCCCGACGGCACCGGCCCGCACGCCGTGCTCCTCGCCCCCGAAACCCCCTACGGCATCGGGCAGTTCCCGCCCGGAGCCGTCCTCGCCGAGGTACGCGGTCTGCGCGAGGGCCGTACGGCGGTCGGCGCGGGCGCCGCTGGGCTGATCGCGCGCGGCAGCGAGTGCGGCGGGCCCGCGGGCGAACTGTCCACGTTCGTGCTGCTCCAGCAACTCCTCGCCGATCACGACGTGACCGTGCCCGTGTGGGCCTGCGGCGGCATCGGGCCGCACACCGCGCCGGCCGCCGTCCTCGCGGGCGCCGCCGGAGTCGTCCTCGACGTGCAGCTCGCGCTGCTCGACGAGGCGGACACCGCGCCCGAACTCGCCACCGTGCTCCGGTCAGTTGACGGTACGGAGACGCGGTATGACAACGGCCGCCGCACCCTCACCCCCGCACACCCCGGACTGCCGCTCCCCCGAAGCGGTGAAAACCTGCCCCTCGGTCAGGACGCCTTCCTCGCCCGCCGCTTCGCCGACCGGTACCGCACGGCCGCCGTAGCCGTACGGGCCGTACGCGAAGCCGTCGACCGGGCCGTACGGGACCGCGGCGCCCCCGCCGCGCTCCGCCCCGGCTCACCCATGTGCGGCAGCGGCAGCCTCGGCACGCGACTCCCCGTCGCCCAGGGGCCCATGACCCGCGTCAGCGACCAGCCGCGCTTCGCGAAGGCCGTCGCCGACGCCGGAGGGCTGCCGTTCCTCGCCCTCGCGCTCGCCGACGCGGAACAGACCCGGGCCCTGCTGAAGGAGACCGGGGACACTCTCGGGGAGCGCCCCTGGGGCGTCGGCATCCTCGGCTTCGCGCCCGAGGAGGTCCGTACCGCCCAGCTCGCGGCCGTGACCGCACTCCGGCCCACCCACGCGATCGTCGCCGGCGGCCGGCCCGCGCAGGCCGCCGAGCTGGAGGCGCACGGCATCCGTACGTTCCTGCACGTGCCCTCGCCCGGGCTGCTGGAGCAGTTCCTCGCGGCGGGCGCCCGGCGCTTCGTCTTCGAGGGCGCCGAGTGCGGAGGACACATCGGACCGCGCAACAGCTTCCCGCTCTGGGAGGCCCAACTCGCCGTCCTGGAGGACTTCCTGGCAGGACAGCAGCAGCCCGCTGTCGATGTGCTCTTCGCCGGCGGCATCCACGACGCGCGCTCCGCCGCCGCCGTCGCCGCCCTCACCACGGGCATCCGCGCCGCCGGCGCCACCACCGGCATCCTCATGGGCACCGCCTACCTCTTCACCGAGGAAGCCGTCCACTGCGGCGCCGTCCAACCCCTCTACCAGCGGCAGGCCCTCGCCGCCGAGCACACCGCCGTCCTGCGCACTGGCCCCGGGCAGGTCACCCGCTGCCTGCCCAGCCCCTACTGCCGCACCCACGAGGCCCGCAAGGCCGAGCTGAGCGAGCGCGGCGTGCCCGAGCGGGAAGCGTGGGAGGAACTGGAGCAGCTCAACCTCGGACGGCTGCGCCTCGCCGGCAAGGGCGTCGAGCGCGTCGGCGACACCCTCGTCGAGGCGGATGAGCAACGGCAGCTCGCCGAGGGCCTGTTCATGGCCGGGGAAGCGGCCGTCCTGCGCAGTACCACGACCGACGTCACGGAACTGCACCGGCAAGTCACCGAAGAGGCAGCGGAGTTCTACGAGCGGCGCGCTGCCGGCACCGCACCGCTGACCCCGCCGGGGGAGCAGCCCGTGCCCGAACCCCTGGGCATCGCGGTCGTCGGTATGGCCTGCGTGTTCCCCGGCGCCCCCGACCTGCCGTCCTACTGGGCCAACGTGCTCGCCGGCACCGACTCCGTCACCGAAGTGCCGCCCGGCCGCTGGGACCCCGCCGTCCACCACGGGCCGCAGGCCACCGCCCACGACGTGACCGCGTCCACCCGGGGCGGATTCCTGCCGCGCATCCCCTTCGACCCGCTGCGCTACGGCATCCCCCCAGCCTCCCTGCCCGCGATCGACCCCGCGCAACTGCTCGCCCTGGAGACCGCCGCCCGGGCCTTGGCCGACGCCGGCTACGACCGCCGCGCCTTCCCCCGCGACCGCACCTGCGTGATCTTCGGTGCCGAAGCCGGCAGCGACAGCGCGGACGCGCTCACCCTGCGCACCGTCCTGCCGTCCTACACCGGCCGCCTCCCCGAGGAACTGGCCGCGCAACTGCCCGCCCTCACCGAGGACTCCTTCCCCGGCCTGCTCGCCAACGTCATCGCCGGACGCATCGCCAACCGCCTCGGCCTCGGCGGCACCGCCTACACCGTCGACGCGGCCTGCGCCTCCTCCCTGACCGCCCTCGATGCCGCCTGCCGGCAACTGCGCACCGGCTCCGCCGACCTCGCCCTGTGCGGGGGCGTCGACCTCCACAACGGCATCAAGGACTATCTGCTCTTCTCCTCCGTCCCCGCGCTCTCCCCGACCGGCCGCTGCCGCCCCTTCGACGCCGACGCCGACGGCATCACGCTCGGCGAGGGCGTCGCCTGCGTCGTACTCAAGCGGCTCGCGGACGCCGAACGCGACGGCGACCGCGTCTACGCCGTCGTCGAAGCCGTCGGCAGCTCCGCCGACGGCCGCTCCCTCGGCCTGACCGCGCCCCGCCGCGAGGGCCAGCGCACCGCCCTCGAACGGGCCTACGCGCAGGCCGGTGTCCCGCCCGCCGCCGCCGGCCTCGTCGAGGCCCACGGCACGGGCACGGTCGTCGGCGACCGCACCGAACTCGCCGCGCTCACCGAGGTGTTCACGGACTCCGGAGCCCGGCCGGGCGGCTGTGTCATCGGCTCCGTCAAGTCCCAGCTCGGGCACACCAAGTGCGCCGCCGGACTCGCCGGAATGATCAAGGCGGCCCTCGCGCTCCACACGGGCGTCAGGCCGCCGACCCTGCACCTGCGCCACCCCAACCCCGGCTGGCAGCCCGACGACAGCCCCTTCGTCTTCCACGACAGGGCCCTGCCCTGGCCCGCCGGACGGCGGGTCGCCGGAGTGAGCGCGTTCGGCTTCGGCGGCACCAACTTCCACGCGGTGCTGCGCGCCGCCGACGGAGCCGTGCCACCCCGCTGCGGCCACGACGCGTGGCCCGCCGAACTGTTCGTCCTGCGGCACACGGACGACGCCCGCGCACTGCTGCGGCTCGTCGAGGCCAACGACGGCGCCGGCCGGCCCTGGCGGCTGCGCGACCTCGCGCTGACCGCCGCGCGGCGTACGGGCACGGGACCGGTGGGCGCGGCCGTGGTCGCGGAATCACTGGACGGGCTGCCGGAGTTGCTGCGATGCGTGGTGGCGGGGGAGGAGCGGCCCGGGGTGTGCCTCGCCGGGGTCTCCGCCCCGCCGCCCGGCAAGGTCGCCCTCCTCTTCCCCGGGCAGGGCAGCCAGTGGCCCGGCATGCTCGCGGAACTGTTCACCGCCTTCCCCGAGACCCAGCGCCATTTGCGCTCCGTACCCTCCGATGTCCTGTTCCCGCCCGCCGCGTTCGACGCAGCCACCCGGGAAGCACAGCGGGCCCGCCTCGCCGACACGCGGAGCGCCCAGCCCGCCCTCGGCGCGGTCTGCCTGGCCGTCCACGACGTGCTGAAGCGGCTCGGCGTACGGGCCGACATGGTGGCCGGACACTCCTACGGAGAACTCGTCGCCCTCGCCGCCGCCGGTGCCCTCGCCCCCGAGACGGTGCCCGACCTCAGTACGGCCCGCGCCCGCGCGATGGCCGCGGCCGCCGACGGCGCCCCCGGAGCCATGGCCGCCGTCGCGGCGGAACCGGAGAAGACCGAAGCGCTCCTCGCGGAGACCGGACTGGCCGAAGCGGTCGTCGTCGCCAACCACAACGCGCCCGCGCAGACAGTGATTTCGGGGCGCGCGGCAGCCGTCGAGCAGGCCCTCGCCGCAGCGGCCGACGCCGGACTGACCGCGCACCGCCTCCCCGTCCCCTGCGCCTTCCACAGCCCCCTCGTCGCCGGAGCGGCGAGCGAATTCGAGGCGGCGCTGGCCGGGCACCCCTTCCGTACGCCCGGCATCCCGGTGTGGTCCAACGCGACCGCCGAGCCCTACCCGGACGACCCGGCCGACGGACGGCGGCGGCTCGCCGCACAACTCGCCGCGCCCGTCCGCTTCGTCGCGCAGATCGAGGCCATGTACGAGGCCGGCGCCCGCGTCTTCGTCGAGGCCGGTCCCGGCACGGTGCTCACCGGCCTGGTCCGCGCGATCCTCGGCGAACGCCCGCACCTCGCCGTCCCCTTCGCACCGCACCCCGACGCCGGGCTCCCCGGACACCTGCACGCGCTCGCCCGGCTCGCGGCGGCCGGCGTGCCCGTCGCGGCCGAGCGGCTGTTCGCCGGGCGCGACGCGGTCGTCGCCGACGCGCGGGCCGTGCCGGTACGGCCGGGCTGGACGGTCGACGGCGCACTGGTCCGTACGGCCGACGGGGAGCCGGTACGGGGTGGGCTGCGCCCGGCCCGACGGATCCGGCTCACCGGCGGGACCCCGGGCGCGCCGGACGCCGAGGGCCCCGACCTGCTGGCCGAATTCCTGCGCGGCAGCCGGGAGATGGTGGCGGCTCAGCGGGACGTACTGCTGGCGTACTTCGGGGCGGGGACGGTGCCGGCGCCGGTGGCGGACGCGCCGGTCGTGCCGGTTGTGGCGTCGCCCGCACCCGACCCTGAACCACGGATCGCGCGGGCCCCCGCGGTGGACATTCTGGACACGGTACGCACCGTGATCAGCGAACGCACCGGCTACCCCCTGGAACTCATCGAGCCCGAACTCGACCTGGAGGCCGACCTGAGCATCGACTCCATCAAGCGCACCGAGATCGTGGGCGAACTGGCCCGCCGCCTCGCGGGACCGCAGGGCCCGGTCCCGGGCGCCTGGCCGGAATGGGCGGAGTCGGGGGTCGAGGAACTGCTCCGGTCCCGCACGGCGAGGGCACTGGCGGAGGGGGTACGGGCCCGGTGGGGAGAGAGCACCGAGGCTCCGGGGCACGGGACCGCCTCCGGCGAGGAGACTGTGCCGGGCCTGCCGCTCCCGGCCGGTCCGCCCGTGCCCGAACCGCCCGGCGAATGGCCGTCCATCGGCGCGGCCGCCCGGGAAGGGCGAGGCCCACTCGACGGTCCGATGCCCCCGCACGTCACGGGCGTTCCGGTGGTAGGGGACGATACGGACGCTTGCCCGGCGGCACTGCCGCACGAGCCGTTGGACCCGGGGCCCGGGGCGGGCGTCGCGGTCGTGCGGGGTGATGCTGTGTCGGACGGCCCGACGCCTCCCCGCCTCGACGTGCCCCGACAAGTCGCTGACGCCCCGACAACTCCCCCCGGCAACCGTCCCCTTGCCCTGCCTCCCGAACGGCATCTCCTCCGGGAGACCCCGCTCGCCGGAGCCCCCGCCCCCGACGACGTCGCTTTCAGCGGCTGGCGGTTCCTTCTCCTCGGGGGCGACTCCCCCCTCGCCCGCGCCCTCCTCGACCGCCTCAACGCCCTCGGCGCCACCGCCACCCGGGCCACCACCCCGCCCGGCACCCACCACGACGGCGTCATTCACGTCGACGCCCTCACCGCCGGTACCGCGCCCCTCCTCCCCGCCGCCTTCTCCCTCTTCCAGGACGTCCTGCGGACCCCACCGCGCTATCTGCTCTGCGCCCGGCCCGAGGCCGAAGAGGCCCGGACCGCCGGGCTGGACGGCCTCTTCCGTTCGCTCGCCCGCGAGTACCCGGACAGCCTCGTCCGGTCCGTCGCTCTCGGCGGTGAGCGGCCCGCCGCCGTGCTCGCGGACGAGCTCGTCGGGGAACTCCTGGCCCCGGACCGGGCCCCGGTCGTCCGTCGGGCCGCGGACGGCACGCGGTACGGGACCGAGCTGTACCGGGCCCCGCTCCCCGCGACCGGCGGCGCCCCCGCGTTCGTCCCCGGCAGTGTGGTCCTGCTCGCCGGCGGGGCCCGGGGGATCACGGCCCGTACGGCCGTCTCCCTCGCCGCCGCCGGATGCCGCGTGGAACTGCTCGGCCGTACCGGCATCCCCACCGGCATCCCCACAGAGGCCGAAGACCCGGCCCTCGCCGCCGCTTCCGGCCTTACCGCCCTGCGCTCCGTGCTCGCCGCGCGCGGCGGCCTCCCGCCCGCCGGTATCGAGCGGGAGGCCCGCCGGATCCTCGCCCGGCGCGAAGTCGTCGCGACACTCGCCGCCATCGAGGCCGTCGGCGGAACGGCCCACTACCACCGCGTCGACCTGCGCGACCACGAAGCCGTACGCGCGACCGTCGGCGCGATCCACGCCGACGCGGCCCGTATCGACGCCGTCGTGCACGCCGCCGGCGTCGTCGAGGACCGGCTGTTCGCCGACAAGGAGCCGGACTCCCTCGCCCGCGTGCACGGCACCAAGGTCGACGGAGCGCACGCGCTGCTCTCCGCGCTGCGTGATCTCCCCGAACCCCCGCACACCACGGTGCTGTTCGGCTCCGTCGCCGCCGTCCTCGGCAACCGGGGCCAGACCGACTACAGCGCCGCCAACGACGCCCTCGCCGTCCTCGGCAGGCAGTGGCGGCAGGACACCGGAAGCCGCACCCTGACCGTCCACTGGGGACCCTGGGCGCCCGACCCCCGCCACCCCGGCATGGTCGGCCCGGAGCTCGCCCGCGCGTACGCCCGGCGCGGGCTCGCCCTGATCGACCCGGAGGAGGGCGTACGGGCGCTGCTGCGGGAACTCGCCCACGGCGACCCGGAGATCACCGAAGTGGTCCTCACCGCCCCGGGGCGGCTCCTGTGACGGCGGCACCCGAACCCGTGGCCGTCGTCGGGATGGCCGTCACCCTGCCCGGAGCGGGGGATCTGGGCACGTACTGGCACAACATCAGCACCGGGGTCGACGCCATCAGTGAGGCTCCGGAAGGGCGTTGGGGCAACGGTCAGGACCGCCCGCGTGGCGGCTTCGTCGACGGAATGGCCGATTTCGACTCCGCCGCTTTCGGGATCGCCCCGGCGGACGTCGCCGGCGGCGAGCCCGACCAGTTCATCGCCCTGCGCACCGCCGCCGCGGCACTCGCCGACGCGGGCGGCACGCTGCCGCAGGACCGTGCCCGCGTGGGGATCGTTCTCGGCCGGGGCGGCTATCTCACCCCCGGACTGGCCCGCCTCGACCAGCGCGTCCGTACCTCGGCCCAACTCGTGAGCACCCTGCGGGAAGTCATGCCCGGCCTGGGCGAGAAACGGCTTGACTCCCTGCGCACCGCCTTCCTCGACGCGCTCGGCCCGCACCGCCCCGACACCGCCCTCGGCCTCGTCCCGAACCTCGCCGCGTCCCGCATCGCCAACCGCCTCGACCTGCGCGGCCCCGCCTACACCGTCGACGCGGCCTGCGCCTCCTCCCTCGTGGCCGTCGACCACGCGGTCACCGAACTGCGGCGCGGGCGCTGCGACGTGATGCTCGCGGGAGGGACGCACCACTGCCACGACATCACCCTGTGGAGCGTCTTCGCCGACCTGAAGGCGCTGTCCCCCACCCAGCGCATCCGGCCCTTCCACCGTGACGCCGACGGCATGCTCCTCGCCGAGGGCACCGGCATCGTCGTGCTCAAACGGCTCGCGGACGCGCGGCGCGCCGGCGACCGGGTGTACGCGCTCGTACGCGGCGTGGGCGTCGCCGCCGACGGACGCGCCTCCTCCCTCGTCGCCCCCGACCCGGCCGGGCAGGCCCGCGCCGTGCGGCTCGCCTGGGCGGAGGCCGGGCTCGATCCCGCTGCCCCGGACGCGCTCGGCCTGCTGGAGGCCCACGGCACGGGCACCTCGCGCGGGGACGCTGCCGAACTCGCCGTGCTGGCCGATGTGTTCGGCCTGCCGGACCGTGGCCCCGACGCCGTCGTCGGCTCGGTGAAGTCGATGATCGGTCACGCCATGCCCGCGGCGGGCGCGGCCTCCCTGGTCAAGGCCGCGCTGGCGATCCACCACCGCATCCTGCCGCCCACCCTGCACTGTGAACTCCCGCACCCGGCCCTGGCCGCCACCCGCTTCCGGCCGCTCGCGGCCGCCCGGCCCTGGGAGGCGGAGGTACGCCGGGCGGGTGTCAACGCGTTCGGGTTCGGCGGGATCAACGCCCATGTGGTGCTGGAGGAGTTGCCGGTTCCCGCTCCGGTCCGCACGAGACGGGCCACCGTCGCCACCGCGCGCGAACCGGTACTGCGCCTCGCGGCGGACACCCCCCGGGCCCTGGCCGCGCTGCTGGACACCGACGACGCCGCCCTGCGTGCCTGCTCCGTACGGGGCAGCGGCCCGGCCCGGCTCGCCGTCGCCGGCCCCGGGGCGAAGCAACTCGCGCTGGCCCGCAGGGCTGTGGCCCGGGGGAGGCTGTGGGGCGGGCGCGGGGACGTGTGGTTCGTGCCGGAACCGTTGCTCGGGGCGGGTGGGGGACGTACGGCCTTCCTTTTCCCCGGGGTGGAGGCCGGATTCGCACCGCAAGTCGAAGACGTGGCACGACATTTCGGGTGGGCGCACGTCCCGGTCCCTCAGGAGGGGGACGGGAGCCTGGCCGGACACGGCAAAGCCCTGGTCGACGTGGGTGTCCTGCTGACTGTCGCTCTGCATCGCCTCGGTATCCGCCCGGACGCCGTCGCCGGCCACAGCATCGGCGAATGGGCCGCGATGGGCGTGGCCGGAGTGTTCGATGTGGACGAACCGGGTGCTTCGCTGACGGAAGTCTTCGCGCACCGCGTACGGCTTCCCGCACTCCCCTTCCTTCTCCTGGGGGCTCCCGCCGCCCGGGTCGAGACGGAGCTGCACCGCTTCCCCGGCGTCGTGCTCTCCCACGACGACGCCCCCCACCAGTGCGTCGTCTGCGGCCCGGCGGATCTGGTCGACGCCCTGGCGGGCCGGATGCGGGACGAGGGGGTCCTTGGGCGGGTGCTGCCGTTCACCTCGGGCTTCCACACGCCGATGCTCGCCCCGCACCTCGGGCCCGTCCGGGAGACCGTGAGCCGGATGACCGTACGGCCGGGGCGGATTCCCGTGTGGTCCGCAACGACCGCCGCTCCTTTTCCGGACGACGCGGCCGGTATCCGGGAAATGTTCCTGCGGCACCTCCTCGAACCGGTGCGGTTCCGGGAGCTGACCGAGGCTCTGTACGCGGCGGGCTTCCGGGCCTTCGTACAGGCGGGTACGGGCCAGCTGCCCGCGCTCGTCGGTGACACGCTCGGCCGTCGCGCGCACGTGGCCGTGACCGCCAACTCCCCGCAGCGCGCCGGGCTTGCCCAGCTCGACAGGGTCGTCGCGGCCCTGTGGTCGGCCGGTGCGGAACCGGACTTCGGCGCGCTGGGTGTCCGCGGGAAGCCGTTGCGTCTCGGTTCGGGCGCGGGCCCGGTCTCGCTGGCCCCGGACGTCCGCGACCGCCTGCGCGCCGAGTTCGCGAGGGACGGGGGAGGCCCCGCGAGCCCGCTGCGTGCCCTGGCCGGTCACGTCCCGGCGGCCGCCGAGCTGGAGGCGCTGCTCGATGAGACGGCGGCCACCGCGGCGGAGCTGTTCGCGGCGACGGAGCGTACGGACCAGGTGCCCGGTCGTCCGGGAACGGGCTCCGGGCGCGCGGCGCGTGCCGCCGCATCGGTTCCCCGCGACGGGGCAGCGGCCGTGTCCCCGCAGGGCGTGGCGGCCCGTCCGCCCGAGAAGCAGCCTGAGTCCACAACTGGCGGTGCACCCGTGTCCGTCGGCGCCCGCTCCGTCGCGCCGGCGCCCCGCGACGGGGCGGACTCGGCATACCGGTCGGGCACGGCCGACCGCCCCGGCGCGGCGCGAAAGCAACTGCCCGTACACCCGGCCCGCACCGGGCCGCCCTCCGTCCCCGCGGCGCCGGCCGTCACCCGTACCGTGGTCGACATCGACCCCGCCCAGCAGCCGTGGCTCCTCGACCACTGCTTCTTCCGGCAGCGTCCCGGCTGGCCCGAACTCGCCGACCGGTGGCCCGTCGTCCCCGCCACCACCATCGTCCAGTTCATGCTCGACGCCGTCGCGGCCGTCGACAGCGGCCGGACGCCTGTCGCCGTGTACGACGCCCGGTTCCTGGAGTGGGCGGTCGCCGCCCCGCCCACCGCCGTGGACCTCACGGTCACCGCCGGCCCCCACGGGCTCTACGACACCAGGTTCGGCCGGTACGCCCGCGCCCGCGTCCGGACCGCCGTCAACCACCCGGAGCCGCCCGCCCCTTGGGCCTGCGACGCGCCCGAGACCGGCCCGCCCGTCTCCGCCCGTGAGATGTACGACCGCCGGTGGATGTTCCACGGCCCGTGCTTCCAGGGCGTCACGGAGATCACCGCCCTCGGGGAACGCCACGTACGCGGCATCCTCACCACTCCGGACGCACCCGGCGCCCTCCTCGACAACGCCGGGCAGCTGCTGGGCTACTGGCTGCTGGCGCGCCACGGACTACGCTTCACCCCCTTCCCCGTCGGCATCCGGCAGCTCACCCTCCATGGCCCGCACCCCGTCCCTGGCACCCGCGTGGCCTGCCACCTCCGCGTCACTCGGACCGGAGACACCCTGCTGGAGGCTGATGGGCAACTCACCCGCGACGGCAGGGTGTGGGCGATGTTCCACGGCTGGCAGGACCGCCATTTCGACTTGACCCTGGCCACGGTCGCCACCTGTCGCACTCCGGAAAGCCGCACGTTCTCCACTCCGCAACCCGGGGGCTGGCAGCTGCTGTTCGACCACTGGCCCGACCCGGCCTCCTTGGAGCTGATGATGCGCAGCCAGTTCGCCGGTACGGAACGGGACGCCTATGCACGCCACCCTTTGCGTGGCAGACGGCAGTGGCTGCTCGGCAGGGTCGCCGCCAAGGACGCGGTACGGCACCACCTGTGGGCACACGACGCGGGGCCTGTGTTTCCCGGCGAGATCCGGGTGGACAACGCGCCCTCCGGGCGTCCAGTCCCTCACGGCGTGCACGGGCGGCGGCTGCCGCCGCTGGAGCTGTCCCTGGCGCACTGCCGGGAGGCGGCCGTCGCGCTCGCACGCCCCGGGGGCAGCCCGGCCGGCATCGGCATCGAGGAGATCACCGACCGCCCGGCCGTGACCTACGAGGCGATCCTGGCGCCCGCCGAGCGCGCCTCGTTCGAGCGGCTCGGCGGCGGGCCCGAGTGGCTGGCCCGGTTCTGGACGGCCAAGGAGGCGGCGGCCAAGGCCGAGGGGACGGGGCTGCGTGGTGATCCGCACGGCTTCCTGGTGAGTGCCGGGCGGCCCGGCCGTGCCGATCTGCTCGACGTCCGTGCCCCGTCGGGCCATTCGTACCGTTTGCGTCTCGCTCCCGTCGGCAATCCCCCCGGACTGCCGCCCAGGAGCTACGTCGTCGCCTGGACCGAAGCGGACATCGGCCAGGGCCCTGCCCAGAAGGAGGAGCAACAGCCTTGACCACGACCCCTGCGACCAGCAGCGAGTCCGACGTGCTCGCCCGGATCACCGAAGTGCTGCACCGCCTGCTCGACGACTGCGATCCCGTGCCGGGCGGCATCACGCCGGCAACCCGGTTCGTGGACGACTTGGACCTGGAGTCCATCGACCTGGTCACTCTCACTGGCATGCTGCGCGCCCACTACGGGGAACAGGTCGACTTCCCCGGCTGGTTCGCCTCGCTCGGGTTGTCCGAGATCGCCCGCCTCACGGTCGGGCACCTCGTCCGGCACATCGTGGACAGCTTGCGATGACAGCACTGAGTGTGAGCGGCACTCGCCTCAATGTCGAGCGGCTGGGCGATCCCGGTCACCCGGCCGTGGTGTGCGTGCACGGCCTGGTCGCGGACAACCTGGCCGGCTACTACTGCAGTGTCGCCGCCCGGCTCGTGGCAGCGGGACATCACGTGGTGATGTACGACCAGCGTGGGCACGGCCGCAGCGAACGGCCGCCCACCGGTTACCGTCTGGAGGACTTCGGAGCGGACCTCCTGTCCCTCCTGGACACCCTGGGGCTCGACAGGCCCGTGTTGGTCGGGAACTGCTTCGGCGCGGCGGTCGTCCTGGATCTCGCCGTGCACCACCCTGGCCGTCTCGCGGGCCTGGCTCTGATCGAGGCCCTGCTGCCGACCGCCGCCTGGGCGCACGCCTTGAGCGGATGGCTCACCGCGTACGCGGATGGAGTACGGGCCGTCGGCGGGATCGACCGGATCGAGAACAAGTACGGCGCCCAGGTGGCCCGGGTGTCCCGCCGGGCCGTCCCCTTGCTGCACGACACCACCCTGATCGGTGACATCGCGAAGAGCCGTACCCGGAAGACCGACGACTGGGGGGCGGTGCCCGTGCCCGTACTCGCCGTTTACGGCGGGGACTTCGGCCTCGTAGAGGCGGCGCCCGTGCTGGAGCGCGTGCTGCCGCGCTGCCGCACCGCCGTCATACCGGGCTGCGGGCACAACGTGCTCACGGCCGCCCCAGGGACGCTCGGCTCGCTCCTGCTCGACTGGCTGCGCGAGGTCCGGCCGCCGACGGTGCCGACATCATGAGCCGCTTCCTCTTCGTCGTCCCGCCGCTCGCCGGCCACATCAACCCGGCCGCCGCCGTCGCCGCCGAACTGACCGCGCGCGGGCACCGCGTCGCCTGGGCCGGCGTGCCCGAGGCAGTACGGCAGGCGGCGGGCGCCGACGTCGAGTTGTACCCCTGTCCCGTCCCCGCGGACGTGCGCAGACCGCCTGGGGCGCGCGGGGCGGAGGCGCTGAGGTTCCTGTGGGAGGACTTCCTCGTCCCGCTCGCCGAGGCCATGACCCCGGGCACCCGGCGGGCGATCCGGGACTTCCGCCCCGATGCCGTCGTCGCCGACCAGCAGACCCTCGCGGGCGCGCTCGCGGCGGAACGGGCCGGGGTGCCGTGGGCGACCTCGGCCACCACTCCGGCGGGGCTGGGCGGTTCCCTCGCCACCCTGCCCAAGGTCGAAGCATGGGTCGGCGCACAGACGGCGGGGCTGCGCGCACGTTTCGGCGACCCCGCCGCCACCCACGACCCGTGTGTCTCCCCGGACCTCGTGCTGGTCTACACGATCCCCGAGCTGGCGGGCCGCCCCGTACCGGCCCCCGGCGTACGTTTCGTGGGCCCCGCGCTCCCGTCGACCCGGCCCGCCCCGGACTTCCCGTGGGCGCGGCTCGACCCGGACCGGGACACCGTCCTGATCACCCTCGGCACCGTCAACTCCGATGTGGGCGCGCGTTTCCTCGGCGAGTGCGTGGCGGCCGTACGGCAGCGCGCGGAACGCCTGCAGGCCGTGGTCGCCGACCCCGGCGGGGTCCTGGCCGGGGTCGGCGACGACACCGTCCTCGTCCTGCCGAGGATTCCCCAACTCGCCCTGCTGCCCCAGGCATCGGCGGTGATCTGCCACGCCGGGCACAACACCGTCACCGAGTCGCTGTGGCACGGCGTCCCGCTGGTCGTCGCCCCGATCCGGGACGACCAGCCGTTCGTGGCCGAGCAGGTGACGGCGGCGGGGGCGGCCGTACGGGTGCGGTTCGGCCGCGCCGACCGCATACGGGTGGGCGCGGCGCTCGACGCCGTCCTGGACGGGCCGCACCACTGGGACGCCGCCCGCCGGCTGCGCGGCCGCCTGCGGGCGGCCGGGGGAGCGCGGGCGGCCGCAGGCCATCTCGAAGCGCTGGCGGCCCGCTAGCGTCCCGCGCGCGGTCAGGCGAAGGCGTCGGCGACGATCGCGGCCGCGTCCGCGACCAGCTGGTCGTCGCCCTTCTCCTTCTCGCCCTTCTGCGGCTTGGTGCTCAGGACGGACAGCACGATGGGCTTGCGGCGGGGAGGCCGGACGATGCCCACGTCGTTGCGGGTGCCGTAACTCCCGCTGCCCGTCTTGTCGGCGATCTGCCAGCCCTCGGGCAGGCCGGCGCGGAAGGTGTCCTTGTTCGTGGTGTTGGCGAGCAGCCAGCCCTCCAGTCGCTTCTGGTCGGCGCAGTCCAGCGCGTCGCCGAGGACGAGGCGCTCGTAGGTGCTGCCGATGGCCTCAGGCGTCGTGGTGTCGGTCTTGCGGTCCGGCTCCGCCGAGTTCAGGTACGGCTCGATACGGGTGAGATTGGTCGTCCGGTCGCCGATCGACTCGCAGAACCGGGTGATCGCGTCCGGGCCGCCCAGCTCCTGGAGCAGCAGATTGGCGGCGGCGTTGTCGCTCTGGGTGATGGCGGCGTCGCACAGTTCGCCGACGGTCATGCCGTTCGCGAGGTTGTGCGGCTTGCCGGTCTCCGGGTACCAGCCGGAGGCCTTGGCGTACTGCTCGGTGTAGTGCAGACGTTTGGCGAGGAACCCGCCGTCGCGGTCGAGGTCCCGCAGCACGGCGGCGACCGCGATGGTCTTGAACGTCGAGCACATCGGGAAGAGTTCGCCGGCCCGGTACCGTATGGTCGCGCGGCTGCCCGTGTCGTGGGCGAACACCCCGAGGCGTGCGCCGCGTTCGGCCTCCAGCGCCCGCAGGCGTCTGACGGCGGTGTCCGTCCGGGAGGCGGCGAAGGCGGTCCCGCTCGCGCCGAAGGACATCGCGGCGGCCAGGGACGCCCCGGCCCCCACGGCCAGGACCGCGCGGCGGCTCGGGCGTGCTGCCTTGGTCTCCACAGTCGCGTCTCCTCTTTCTCTGCTGTCCGGTGCCGTCCTGTCGGTGGGCTTCTGGCGTCGACAGGACACGGCTCAAGACGCCACAAGTTCTTCACTGGTTCCACTTCCTTCTCTTACATCCCGGTTTCTCAGTCGCGTCGGGCGAGCAGCCGGTAGGCGTTGGAGAAGCCGACGTGCCGCAGGAGAGGGCCCGCCAGCACGTCGAGGCCGTACGCCGCCACCACGAGCGGCGCCGCGCCCGCCCACATCAGCTTCCGGACGTGCCGGGCGGTGGCGGACGGCGGTTGCGGGTGCCAGGGGGCGTCGTCGTAGGGCAGCAGCCGGGAGAGCAGGAGCAGAAGGGCGCAGAACAGTTCCAACGGCTTGTGTGCCGCCCCGCGTTCCGCTGTCACCACGGTGAAGCCGCTTTCCTCCAACGCCCGGCGCAGATTACTCATCGGCATCAGGTGCAGGTGCTGGGGCTGGAGCCATGGCAGCCACCAGCGGCCCAAGAGTCCGGCGAATGCCGACTCGGGGTCGGGCACCTCGATGTGGAGGAGCCCGCCGGGTCGCAACGCGGCACGGGCGGCCCGCAGTTGCGCGTGCGGGTTCGGGGTGTGCTCCAGGTAGTGGTGCATGCTCACCGTGTCGTACCGCTCGGCGAGGGACGGCGCCAGCTCGGTGAACGACCCCCGCAGAGCCCGCTCGATCCGCCCTTCCCGCGCGGCGGCCTCCACCCCCTCGCCCTGGTCCAGGCCCTCGAAGACCGTCTCCGGGAACACGTCCTTGGCCGCTTGCGGGAAGAACCCGTACCCCGTGCCGACGTCCAGCCAGCGAGCGGGCGCGATGGACGGCCGCAGCGAGCGCGCGACCGCCCTGTGACGCCTGGTGCTGCCCGGGGCGCCCAGGATGCTTCGCGCCAACTCCTCGCCCAGCCCGTCGTAACAGTCCCGGTAGTAGAACTCCAGCCCTTCCTCGGTGAGTTGCGGATTCTGGAAGTGATGCCCGCACGAGAGGCACCGGTCGACGACGAACGTCCCCGGCTTGTTCTGCAGCAGATCGCGCGTACGCACCCGCTCACGCAGCCGTCCCGAACCGCACCACGGGCACATGGTGCGGCGGGGTGCGAAGAAGCGTTCCACGCCGGAGGCGAGGTCCTTCTGGTAGCGGGGGCGGAGGGCGGCGATGGTCTCGGCTCGCGTCATGGTCACGCCGTGTGCCGTACCCGGGGCCCGGACGCGCCGAGCGGATCCGTCCCGGGCTTACCCGTGTGGGTGACCGTGCCCCGAAACCGGGACCCGGACGGGCAGGCGCGGACACCGGCGCGCCCGGAGCCGCCCGCGCCGCCCTGCCGCGTGCGCACGCCCGGGTCGCCGCCCCGGCGCCGTCCGTTCAAGATGAAGGGGACGCCCAGTGAGGAGTTCCGCCATGACATCCGGTGCCCCGCCCCCGCCCATGCGGGTGTTCGTCCTCGCCGGCTCGTTCCGCGCCGGTTCCCTCAACATCAAGCTGGCCTCGCTCGTCGCCCGGCTGATCGAGGAGGCCGGGGCCGATGTGGAGGAGGCCCGCATCGGCGAGTTCGGCATGCCCGTCTACGACGGCGACCTGGAGTCGGCCGGGGGCATCCCGGCGGGCACCCGCGCCCTGTGCGAACGGCTGGAGAAGTGCGACGCGTTCGTCATCGCCTCCCCCGAGTACAACGCCTCGGTGCCCGGCGGGCTCAAGAACATGATCGACTGGGTGTCGCGGACCAGCCCCCAGCCCTTCAAGGACAAACAGACCATGCTGGTCTCCGCCTCGCCGTCCATGGTCGGCGGCAACCGCGGACTGTGGGCGCTGCGCGTCCCGCTGGAACACCTGGGCAGCCGCGTCTACCCCGACATGTTCAGCCTCGCGTCCGCGCACGAGGCGTTCAAGGAGGACGGGAACCTCTTCAAGGACGACCTCCAGGAGCGGCTGCGCGAGACACTCACCTCGTTCCTGCGGCTGGTCGAGGCCGACACCCGGTACGTGTGCCTGCGCCGCCGCTGGTACGAGTTCCTCGGCGACCAGACCGGAGCCCATGTCACCCAACGCGCCGAGGGCTGAGGGCAAGTCGGGGCCGGGTCGGCGTCGGGGCCGCGGCGGCTCAGGCGGCGAAGCGGCGCACGTAGCGCTTCTGCCACGGGGTCTCGACGGCGCGCGCGTCGTAGTGCCGGCGCACGAACTCCACGGCCCGCTCCGCCGGTACGCCGTCGAGGACGGCAAGGCAGGCCAGCGCCGTGCCCGTTCGGCCCCGGCCGCCGCCGCAGGCGACCTCGACCCGCTCGCCGGCGGCCCGTTCCCACGCCCCGGTGAGCACGGCGCGGGCCCGCACGGGGTCCCCGGGCAGCCGGAAGTCCGGCCACAGCAGCCAGTCGGCCTCCCACGGCACGTCCGGCGGCCGCTTGCCCAGCAGATGCACGGCGTAGCCGGGCACCGGCCCCGGCGGCAGCGGACGCCGCAGCGCACGCCCCCGCACCAGCCGCCCGGAGGGCAGCCGCAGCACCCCAGGCCCCTCGGAGTCCCAGGTCTCGTTCACCCGTTCACCGTAACGGCCGGGCGGCCCGTCGGCGCGCGCCATCGCCGACCCCGCCCGCCTCCGGCGCGGTCGCGGCGCCCCTGCGGTGACGGGCCCGCCCGGCGGATAATGGAGGCACAGGGCCACCGCGGCCGGTTCCCCGGTGGCCGGGACCGCGTTCCGGCGGCGCCCGCGCGGCGCGGGCCGGGGCCTGGGTGACGGGACACGAGCGATGGGCGGCTCGCTTCCACTGGGCAGGATCTTCGGCATTCCGCTGCGGGTGCACTGGAGCGCGCCCGTCCTCATCGTCTTCCTCAGCCTGGGCCTGGCCGGCGGCACCCTGCCGGCCTGGGTGCCCGGGCACTCCGCGACCGTCTACAGCCTGGCCGGACTGGCCGGTGCCGTCCTGCTGGCCGCGAGTCTGCTGCTGCACGAGTCGGCGCACGCGGTGATCGCCAAGCGGGCCGGGATCCGCGTCGAGGACATCACCGTCTGGGGGCTGGGCGGGGTGACCCGGCTGGGCCGCGCCGGCACCCCGCGCGTGCAGTTCGCCGTCTCCGTCGCCGGGCCGCTGACCAGCCTCGTCCTGGGCGGTCTCGCGCTCGCCGCGGGCTTCGGCACCGGGCACGTGCTGCGCTGGACGCTGCCGGCGGCCGTCCTGGTGTGGGCGGGCTGGGCCAATGTGTTCCTGGGCGCCTTCAATCTGCTGCCCGCCGCGCCCCTGGACGGCGGGCGGATCCTGCAGGCGGCCCTGTGGTGGCGCGGCGGCGACCGGTTCAGGGCCCAGCGGATCGCCGGCCGCTGCGGACAGGCCGCCGGGTTCGTGCTCATGGCCCTGGGCTGGCTCGCCCTGACCCGGGGTGCCGGCTCCGGGCTGTGGCTGATGCTCGTCGGCGGCTTCGTCGGACTGTCGGCCGCGACCGAGGTACGGCAGGCCGCGCTCGTCTCCGCGCTGGAGGGCGTACGCGTCGCGGACGTCATGACGGCGTCGGCGCCCTCGGGACCCGACTGGCACACTGTGGACCGTTTCCTCACCGAGGTCATGGCGCACACCGACCGTCCGGCGGCCGCCCTCTACGACTTCGAGGGCCGCCCCAGCGGACTGGCCGAGCGCATGCGGCTGTCGATGGTCCCGGCGTCCCGGCGGGAGGAGGTGCGCGTGCGCGACGTGGCCGTCCCGATCGCCCAGTGCACCGTCGCCGCACCGCAGGAAGAACTCGTCGCGGTGCTGGAGAGGGCCACACCGGCCGCGCGGCTGGCGATCCTCGTCGTCGAGGACGGCCGGCTCGCCGGCGCCGTCACCGCCCAGGACATCGACCGCTTCGTGCGCCACCGCGAGCGGGAACGCGCACAGGAACGCGAGCACCGTGACGGACCCCGGTGGTGACCCGTTCGGCGCCGCCCGGACGACCGGCCCGTGCCCCGGGCGTTAGGCTGCCGCTGCGGGACCCACCGGATCGAGAGGGCGTAGGGCGCCATGGCCGACGAACCGCCGCAGGAGCATCGCATCGTGGTGGGCGTGGACGCCTCGCCCCCCTCCAAACGGGCCCTGAACTGGGCCCTGCGGCAGGCCCGTTGCACCGGCGCCGTCGTCGAGGCCGTCCTGTGCTGGTCCCACCCGGCCGTCTTCGGCGGGTCCATGACCAAGGCCGACCCCGTGCTCGACCACGCCGCCGAGGAGGCCCTCGCGCAGACCGTCGCCGAGGCCGTGGCCGACGACCCGAAGGCCGAGGTCCGCCAGAGCGTGGTCCCCGGCAACGCCGCCGAGATCCTCCTCGAACGCGCCCGTGGGGCCGACCTCCTCGTCCTCGGCCACCGCGGCCACGGCGGCTTCCAGGGCGCCCTCCTCGGCTCGGTCGGCCAGCACTGCGTCCAGCACGCGCCGTGCCCGGTCGTGGTGGTGCGGGGCGACAACTGACGGGTGTTCGCGGCTGCTTGAGCGGAAGACCGGGGCGGCTGCGGGTCGAACGCGCCTGTGCCGAGGGGTAGTTGGCGGTGGTTCCGGACGGAGCCGTCAGCGTCCCCGCGCCGCGGCGCCCTCCAGGTGGCGGGCCCTGGCCCGGCCGGCGGGCGTGATCGCGAACGAGCCGCCGTTCAGCGGACCCGGCGCGTAGCCGTCGCTGGTGAGCGGCACGGGGCTCGGGCTGAGGCCGCCGAAGGGCTTGCCGTTCACGGTGATGTTCGTGAAGTCCACCTGCTGGAAGTACGGGTAGCTGTGCACCGGTGACTCGATGACCGCTTCCGCGCTGGCGTTGTGGGCGTTGCCGACGGGCGGGCTCACCGTCTCCGTCCAGCCGCGCGTGTTGTCCTTGAGGGTGATGGTGTAGCGGCCGCCGCTGAACGGGAAGGAATTGCCCTGGAAGACGACCGAGGCGGTCATGCTGTCGCCCTCGGCGATGGGATCGCGCCAGTACACCGGGTTCGCCGGGTACATCTCGTACCAGCCGGACAGCTCCGGGGTCCCGCTGGAGCAGTCGATCTGCACACCCGTCTGCTCCACGGTCGACGAGCCGTAGCCGTCCAGGCCGAGCCAGATGCCGAACAGGGAGCCCACCGGGGCGCAGGTGACATGCGGCTGCACCCAGGAGCCGGAGATGCTCGTGTAGTGCCCCTCGGCCGCGTAGCCGCCCCAGTTGCTGCCCTGGAAGATGTCGCCGGGCTTGCCGCCCGGCCCCGGGCCCGGCCCGAAGGCGGTCGGCGCCGGGGCGGCACCCGTCGCGGCCGGCTCGGGGGAGAGCGTCAGCGCGGCGCCGCTCAGGACCGCCGCCGCGACGGCACCCAGCCTTCTCGCGTTCATCCTGAGGTGCATGACCGTCCCCCTTCCATCGGCGGGCCGCCCTGCGCGTCGCGTGGTCGAGGGCCCCAAGGACAACGCCCAGGACAGCGCACGGACATAAGAGACAACAGCGGCCACGCGAGCATTCACCCGAAAGAGAGGCAAATATGGGCAGATTGGTGCGGAGTGTGCTGAGCTCGTTCCGACAGGTGTGACCCGGGCACAGCCCGAACTCCGTTCGCGCCGCCCGCGCGAGGGGGCGTCGCGGGCCCATGTCGCCGTGCTCCGCGTGGAGTTGACGGCCGTACGCGCCTGTGTGCCCGCCGCCCGCGGCGTCCGCCCGGTCCCGCGACGGGACGGACGGACCCGGCGGATGACCCTGTTGCCACAGCCGACGCGCGCTCCGCGCCCGGCCGTGATGGCATGGGGATCTCCCGAGCGCACGTCCGGCGGGCCGGTCGGGTCCCGCCGTGCCTACTCCCGGAGGAACCCCCATGGACACACAGCGCCAGCGGCTCCCGATGGCCGTCGCCGCCCTCGTCACGGTGACCGGGGCCATACTCATGGCCCCCGGCACCACCACCGGGCAGGGCGCCACCCGCCCCGTGGCCCACGCCTCGGCACCGAGCCCCCAGGCCGTACCCACCGCGTCCGCGTCGGCGTCCGCACCCGCGCTCCCCGCGGTCGCCGTCGAACCCGACTACAGCCTGGAACGCACCGGAGCCCTGCACTTCAACAACCTGCAAGTGGACCACGGGGTCAACATCACCTGCCCCGACGGCTACTACGTCGTCGTCGACGGCGTCCTCACCCAGGACAGGACCGACGCCCCCGGCCGGCTCGTGCCCAAGACACCCTGCAACGGCAAGAGCCAGGCGAGCATCATGCGCTTCCTGTCCCTGGTGCCCCTCACGTCGGGCGACGCCCGCGTCAAGGACACCATGGTGATCTGCACGATCGCCGTACCGCACAACTGCCTGCGGCCCGTGCACCGCAGCGCGAACGTCACCCTCAGCGACGGCGCCGCCAAACCCCCGAAGGGCTGACCTCCGGGGGCGGGGCCGGGCGCGTCACACGCCCGGGCCCGGCCGTCACCGTCGCGGACCGCGCCCGTACCGGTGCAGCGCCCAGCCCGGCAGACCGAACCAGCACAGCACCAGCCACGCCAGCACCCCGCCCACCAGCCACGGAACCGCCGCGCTGCGCAGGGCGATCCGCAGGACCAGCAGCAGCGCCGAGGCCATCGTGGCCAGCAGCAGCACCACCCCGGTCATCGTCAGCCGCGCGGCCCAGGCGACGGTCTGCGGCTTGAGCCGGTGCCCGCTGACGATCCGGTGGAAGGAGACCGGGCCGACCAGCGCCCCCGTCGTGGCCGCCCCCAGCACGACCGTGACCACATAGATGGCCCGATCGGTGTGATCCAGCGTCGCGAACCTCGGGGTGAAGACCACCATCAGCAGAAAGCCGAAGAGGATCTGCACGCCGGTCTGGGTGACACGCACCTCCTGCAGCAACTCGGCCCAGTGCCGGTCCGCACGCTCCTCCACCGACTCGACGCGGCCCCGCCGCGCCCCGGCCCCGGACCGCTCCGGACCGTACGGCCCGGACGGGCCGGAGGGACCACCGGGTGTGCCGTTCTCCGCCATACGCCCTTCCCTCACCCTGTCCCGGGCCGCTCGCGGACGACCTCCGCGGCGGGCTTGTCCTCGCGCAGCCCCAGAAAACGCGGATGGCGCAGCTGACCCGCAGGCGTCCACTCCGTGAAGCCGACCTGCGCGACGAGCTCGGGACGCACCCAGTGCGTCCCCCGCTCCGCGACCTCCTCGCAGAACGGCGAACGCTCCCGGACCAGACCGTCCAGCCGACGGCGCAAGGAGCGCAGCAGGGCGTCCGGGAAACCCGTGCCCACCTTCCCCGCGTACCGCAGCCGCCGGCCCTCGTAATAGCCCAGCAGCAGCGCCCCGAAACCGGCACGGCTGCCCGCCGGATCCGTGAAACCACCGACGACGAACTCCTGCCCGGCCGAGCACTTCAGCTTCAGCCAGTCCCGGGAACGGCGGTGGACGTACGCGGAGTCCGCCCGCTTCGCGATCAGCCCCTCCCAGCCCCGGGCACAGGCCGCCGCCAGCAGCTCCGCACCGTCCCCGAGCCGGTGCGGGGTGAACCGCAACGGAGCCCGGAACCGGAACGCGTCCCGCAGCAGCCCCTTGCGCACCCGCAGCGGCAGCCCGGTCACATCGACCCCGTTCAGGCTCAGCAGGTCGAAGACGTAGTACACCACCGCCACCCCGCTCGCCCGCGCCCGCGCCGGATCGGTGATCTGCATCCGCCGCTGCAACCGGGCGAAATCGGTCCGTCCGCCGCTCAGGGCCACCACCTCGCCGTCGACCGTGAAGTCACCGCACCGCTGCGCCTCCAGGGCGTCGACGAGCTCCGGATACGTCCGGTGCAGCGGCTGCCCGCTCCGCGAGACCAGCCGTACCCGCTCGCCCCGCCGCGTCCCCAGCACCCGCACTCCGTCCAGCTTCCGCTCGAACACCCAGCCCGCGCCGACCTCCCGCCGCCCACCGGCCGTCGCCAGCATCGGCTCCCCGGCATCCCCCTCCCGCGCGACCCGCAACCGCCCCCGCTCCTCCTCCCCCAGCCGGCCGAGCAGACCACTCACGACCCACCTCCCCGGACGGGGGCCTTCACCACGCGCCGCGGTGCGTACCGGTACACGCATCACCGTGACATCACGCACCCGCCGGCGCAGGGTGGGGACCGCCGATCGGAGGTGACCCCCTCAGCGGCCCGGCTCCCCGGCCCCCAGGGCCGCCGCCAGTTCCGCGCGGCCCCGTACCGCCAGTTTGCGGTAGACGCGGGTCAGATGCTGCTCGACCGTGCTGCGGGTGACGAACAGTGCGTCGGCTATCTCGCGGTTGGTGCGGCCGAGGGCGGCGAGTTCGGCGACCCGGCGCTCGGCCGCGCTGAGGTCCTCGGCGGTGGCCTGCGCACGGGGGCGGGAGGCCGTGGGGAGGCGGGCGCGCAGTTCGCGGGCGCGGGCGTGGAGCCAGGTGTTGCCGGGGCGCGGGCGGGAGAGTTCCGCGTCGAGCAACTCACCCGCTTCCTCAGGCCTGTTCAGACCGATGAGCGCCTCGGCGGCGGGCACGCGCCACGACACGTACGACGGCAGGTCCAGGCGCCACGCCGCCATCAGGTCCCGGCACGCGTGGAAGTCGCCGAGCGCCGCGTGGTGACGGCCCACCGACAGGTGATGGCAGCCACGCGCCTGCAGATAGTGCAGCGCGGGCAGGGAACGGAACATCGCCTCGGGCACGGCGACGCGGAAGCACTCCGCCGCCGCCTCCGTGTCGCCCTGCGCCGTGCACGCCAGCGCCTTCGCCGCCAGCGGCACGCCCACGGCGACGCCCCACGCGTCCGGGCGCACCAGCGTCAGCGCCTCGTCGGCCCGGCGCCGTCCCAGGTCCGGGTCGCCGACGCGGCAGTGCACGGCCGCGCAGGCGGCCGCGAACAGCGCCCGTACCGTCGGCGTACGGCCCCGCGCCTCCCGGTACAGCAGTTCGCACCAGGCCGCCGCCCGGTCCAGACGGCCGGCCTGGACGAACGACGCGAGCGCGGCGACGGCCGGGGCCACCGGCGGACGGTGCAGCACGACCCCCTGCAACAGCCGTTCCGCCGCCTCGACCGTCCCGTCCTCCGGCCGGTCGGCGAGCAGCGCCCGCAGCAGCGTCGCGCCGTCCGCCTGCGCGTCGATCGCACCCACCCGGCCCGCCTCCCCGTACGCGGACAGGCCGTGGTGGCGTCCGCCGGGGACCGGGTAGGCGCGCGCGTACCAGACGCGGACGGTCTCCAGCCGGTCCCGGCAGTCCTCCGGAAGGTCTGCGGCCGCCGCGTCCAGGTCCCGCAGCACGTCCTCGGCGTCGGCCGGCCTGCCGTGCCACAGCAGGTGGCCGGCGAGGTCGACGCCGCAGCGGGCCGGCAAGTGGCCGTCGTGGTGGGCCCGCAGCAGCGCGTCGAGGTGCCTGCGGGCCGTGGCGGGGTCCATCTCCCATTCTGCTTGCGCCAGTTCGGCCCGTACGGCCGCCCGTACGCGCCCGTCCGGCGCGCACGCCTCGTACGCGGTGCGCAGGCAACGCACCGCCCGCTGCCCGTCGTTGGCGCGCAGCGCCTGCCCGGCGGCCTCCCGCAGCGTCCGGGTCGCCCAGTCCTCGGGCACCGGGCCGGCGGCCACGAGGTGGTGGGAGACCTCGGCCGGATCCGCCCCGTCCTCGTACAGGAAACGGGCGATCTCCCGGTGCGCCGCGGCCCGTTCGGACGGCGGCGTCTCCGCGAGGACGACGTCGCGCGCGGCCTCACAGCGGTACCGGCCGGCCTCGGTGAGCCCCACGGCGTCCAGGACCGCCACGCCCCGCGCGTCCCCGGCCAGCCGCACGATGAGGGCGCCGACCCGGGACGGCGTGGCCGACGGGCCCAGCGCGGCGAGGACACCGGCGCTCCGCAGCGCCTCCGGCCCGAGCCGGCCGAGAAGACGGCGCACGGCCGCGGCGAACGCGGGGCCGGGTACGGGGGCGGGTCCGCCGGCTCCGCCGAGGCGCCGGGCCCGGCGGGCGCCGGGGATTTCGGACGTGAGGGAGGGGGTCGTGTCGGCGTCTTCGGCCAGCGCGTGCAGCAGCAATGGGCTGTCGCTGGTGAGTCGTTGCCATGCGGGGGCGGTCGTGTGCGCCTGTGCCCGGCGGGCGTCGGGGGCTTCGGAGGCGGGGGAGAGGGCCGTGTCGGTGCCCTCGTCCAGCGCGTGCAGCAGCGACGGGTTGCCGCCGGTGGGCTGTTGCCGTGCGGGGGTGGCCGTGTGTGCCTGTGCCTGGCGGGTGCCGGGGGCTTCGGAGGCGGGGGAGAGGGCCGTGTCGGTGCCCTCGTCCAGCGCGCGCCGCAGCGACGGGCTGCCGCCGGTGGGCTGTTGCCATGCGGGGGTGGCCGTGTGTGCCTGTGCCTGGCGGGTGCCGGGGGCTTCGGAGGTGGGGGAGAGGGCCGTGTCGGTGCCCTCGTCCAGCGCGTGCAGCAGCGACGGGTTGCCGCCGGTGGGCTGTTGCCGTGCGGGGGTGGCCGTGTGTGCCTGTGCCTGGCGGGTGCCGGGGGCTTCGGAGGTGGGGGAGAGGGCCGTGTCGGTGCCCTCGTCCAGCGCGCGCCGCAGCGACGGGCTGCCGCCGGTGGGCTGTTGCCATGCGGGGGTGGCCGTGTGTGCC
>NZ_JBHSPB010000028.1:0-91974 GCF_042656465.1 Streptomyces gamaensis | reverse complement strand
GCACCGCCCGCCGGCTGCTGCGTGTCCTGCGCCGCCGCGCCGGAACGCCCACGCCCCCGCCCGCCGGGCGCACCCACACCCAGCCCGCCGGCACCCCCACCGGCGAACCGCCGCAGCGCAGCGCCGAGCAGACCGCCCGCATCATGGGCGCGTTCGCGCGCGGCACCCGCGCCGGGCGCAGCGACGGCGCCGGCTTCTCCGTGGCCGGCCTCCTCCCCGACGGCACGGAACCCGACCGGGCGGCACCCGGCCCCACGGGGTCCGACGCCCGGGCCCGCTCCTTTGACCAGGCCCCCGCAGACGACGAAGGGAACCCCCGAGCGTGAACGACCACGTGAACCCCCACCCGACCGCCCACCCGACCCCCCGCGCGAACAACGACCTGGGCTGGATGCTGGACGAGGTCGTCAAGATCCCGGAGGCCCGGCACGCCATCCTGCTGTCCGCCGACGGCATGCTGCGCGCCCGCTCCGCCGGCATCGAGCGCGACGAGGCCGAACGCCAGGCCGCCGCCCTCTCGGGACTGCAGTCCATCAGCCGCTCCACCGCCGAGTTCTGCAACCACCGGGCGCCCCAGGACAGCGCCTGGCGGCAGACGCTCGTGGAGTTCGCCGACGGCTACGTCTTCCTCATCGCCGCCGGCCCCGGCGCCTACCTCGCCGTCTCCGCCGGCGAGCACGTCGACATGGAAGCCGTCACCTACCGCATGCAAAAACTCGTCGACCGGCTCGGCAAGGAACTCACCAGCCCGCCCCGCGGCGGCAACTGGCCCACGGACGCCCCGGCATGACACCGCCCCCGCAGCGCCGCGGCGAGGGGTTAGTGCGGCCGTACGTCGTCACCGACGGCCGCGCCCACCCCACCCGCAACACCTTCGACCTGGTCACCCTCGTCCTGGCCCAGCCCGACCGGCCGCTCTCGGGCCTCAGCCCCGAAAAGCGCCGCCTGATGGAACTGTGCCTGGGCGGCCCGCTGTCCGTCGCCGAGATCGCCGGCCACCTCACGCTGCCCGTCAGCGTCACCAAGGTGCTCCTCGGCGACCTCGTCGACAGCGGCCACATCCTCACCCGCGCCCCCATCCCCTCGGCACAACTGCCCGAGGCCCAGATCCTCCAGGAGGTGCTCGATGGACTCCGTGCTCGTCTCTGACGGAGCCGTCCATCTGCGAGAGTCCGTGCACACCGCGGCGAAGATCCTCGTCGTGGGCCACTTCGCGGTGGGCAAGACCACCTTCGTCGGCTCCCTGTCGGAGATCCGGCCGCTGCGCACCGAGGAGACCATGACCCAGGCCGGGGCACTGGTCGACGACCTCGCCGGCATCGACGGCAAGACCACCACGACCGTCGCCATGGACTTCGGCCGCCTCACCCTCAGCGACAGCCTCGTGCTCTACCTCTTCGGCGCCCCCGGCCAGCAGCGCTTCACCCGGCTGTGGCAGGACATGACCGAAGGCGCCCTCGGCGCCCTCGTCCTCGCCGACACCCGCAGACTGGAGCAGTCCTTCGACGTCATGGGACTGCTGGAGGAACAGGGACTGCCCTACGCGGTGGCCGTCAACCACTTCGACGGCGCCCCCGAACACCCCCACGAGGAGATCCGCGAGGCCCTCGACCTGCTGCCCGAGACCCCGCTCGTCAGCTGTGACGCCCGCGACCGTATCTCCTCCACCCGCGCCCTGATCGCCCTCGTCGAATACCTCCAGACCCTGCGCGCCCCCCGCCCCGGCGCGCTCCCGGCCGGGGAGCCCGAGTGAACCACCGCCCCGGCACCACCCCGCCACCCGGCTGCCCCGCGCACACCGGGGCCGTACCCCTGTACGGTCCCGACTTCGCCGCCGACCCGCACGCCGTCTACCGCAGGCTGCGCGCGTACGGGCCCGTCGCCCCCGTCGAACTGGCCCCCGGCGCCACCGCCGGCCTCGTCACCGACTACCGCGCCGCACTCGAAGTGCTGCGCACCCCCGCCGTGTTCGGCAAGGACGCCCGCCGCTGGCGCGCCCTGGCCGACGGCCGCGTCGCCCCCGACAACCCCGTCGTGCCGATGATGGCCTACCGGCCCAACTGCCTGTTCTCCGACGGGGAAGCACACCGCCGGCTGCGCCAGGCCGTCACCGACAGCCTCGCCCGCATCGACCCCAACGCCCTGCGCGGCTACGTCGAGCGCAGCGCCGACACCCTCATCGACCGGTTCGCCGCCAAGGGCGAGGCCGACCTCCTCGGCTCCTACGCCAAGGTCCTGCCGCTGCTGGTCTTCCAGCAGCTCTTCGGCTGCCCCGGCGAACTCGGCGACCGCCTCGTCGAGGGCTTCTCCGGCATCTTCGACGGCGTCGACGCCGAACGCGCCGACGCCGTCATCACCGAGGGCCTCACCGAACTCGTCGACCTCAAACGCGGCAGCCCCGGCGCCGACATGACCTCCTGGCTGCTGGCCCACCCGGCCCGCCTCACCGACGAGGAGATGCTCCACCAGCTCGTCGTCCTCATCGGCGCGGGCACCGAACCCCAGCAGAACCTCATCGCCAACGCCCTGCGGCTGCTGCTGTCCGACGACCGCTTCGCCGGCGACCTCGCCGGCGGCTCGATGCCCGTCGACGACGCCCTCGACGAAGTCCTCTGGCTCGACCCGCCGATGGCCAACTACGCCGTCCACTACCCGCTGCAGGACGTCGACTTCGGCGGCACCCTGCTGCCCGCCGGCGAACCCGTCGTCATCAGCTTCGCCGCCGCCAACACCGACCCCTCCCTGCACAGCGAGCACCGCACCGGCAACCGCGCCCACCTCGCCTGGAGCGCCGGCCCCCACCACTGCCCCGCCAAGGACGCCGCCCGCCTCATCGCCGCCGTCGCCCTGGAACGGCTGCTGGACCGGCTCCCCGACTGCGAACTCGCCGTGCCCGTCGACCGGTTGGTGTGGCGGCCCGGCCCCTTCCACCGCGCCCTGACCGCGCTGCCCGTGCGCTTCCCGCCCGTCCCCCCGCGGGCCGCGCCGTCCGCGCCCGTACCGCCCGGACACCACGACCGGCACGCGCGCCCCGGCCACCGGCCGGCCCCGCGTCCGGCCGACACCCCAGGAGAGAGCCGATGGCCAGCAGAGAACCCATGGCCGGGAGAGAGCCGATGGACCGCCCCGCATGCCCCGTCGTCATCGACCCCGCCGGACGCGACATCCACGGCGAGGCGGCACGCGTCCGCGCCCACGGCCCGGCGGTCCCCGTGGAACTCCCTGGCGGCGTGGTGGCGTGGGGAGTGACCGACCAGGAACTGCTCAAGAAGCTCCTGACCGACCCCCGCGTCTCCAAGGACCCGCGCCGGCACTGGCCGGCCTGGATCAAGGGCGAGATCCGCCCGGAATGGCCGCTGTACACCTGGGTCGCGGTGCAGAACATGTTCACCGCCTACGGCAGCGAGCACAAACGTCTGCGCACCCTCGTCGCCAAGGCGTTCACCGCCCGCCGCACCAACGCCCTGCGCCCGCGCGTCGAAGCGATCGTGGACGAACTCCTCGGCGAACTGGCCGCGGCCCCCGGCGACGTCGTGGACCTGCGCGAGAAGTACGCCTACGCGATCCCGATCCAGGTCATCTGCGAACTCCTGGGCCTGCCCGAGGGCGAGACCCGCACCGGGCTGCGCCGCTGCGTCGACTCGATCTTCCACACCAGCGCCGGCCCCGAGGAGGTCACCGCCAACCACGCCGAGATGTACCGGCTGCTCGCCTCCGTCGTCGCCGCCAAACGCGCCACCCCCGGCGACGACCTCACCAGCGACCTGATCGCCGCCCGCGACGAGGACGCCAAGGAGGGCGGGAAGGAGGAGGACGGCGGGCGCCGCCTCACCGAGCAGGAACTCGTCGACACTCTCCTGCTCATGGTCGGCGCCGGACACGAGACCACCGTCAACCTCCTCGACAACGCCATCCACGCCCTCCTCACCCACCCCGCCCAGCTCGCCCTCGTCCGCACCGGAGAGGCGAGCTGGACGGACGTCGTCGAGGAGACCCTGCGCCACCAGGCCCCCGTCGCCAACCTCCCCCTGCGCTACGCCGTCGAGGACATCCCCCTCGACAACGGCACCGTCCTGCGCCGGGGCGACGCGATCCTCGCCGGCTACGCGGCCGCCGGACGCGACCCGCGCGTCCACGGCGCGACCGCCGGCACCTTCGAGATCACCCGCCCCGTCAAGGACCACCTCTCCTTCGGACACGGCGCCCACTTCTGCCTCGGCGCCCCCCTCGCCCGGCTCGAAGCCGCCGTCGCCCTGCCCGCCCTCTTCGCCCGCTTCCCCGCGCTCACCCTCGCCGCCGCCCCCGAGCGGCTCGAACCCGTCGACTCCTTCATCTCCAACGGACACCGCACCCTGCCGGTCCGCCTGCACGGCTGAGCGGCACCGTGCTCGCCCCGCCGGGACGGAAATGTGGCATGCGCCTCATTCCCCGCCCGGCGGGTGGCGGGTGGGCGCACGGGCGAACGAACGCTTACGATCCTCTGCTGTGTCCAAACTGACCGACCTGCCGAAACGGATCATCATCGGCCGGGCGCTGCGCAGCGACAAGCTGGGAGAGACCCTGCTCCCCAAGCGCATCGCTCTCCCCGTCTTCGCCTCCGACCCCCTCTCCTCCGTGGCCTACGCGCCGGGCGAAGTGCTGCTCGTGCTGTCCGTGGCAGGTGTGTCCGCCTACCACTTCAGCCCCTGGATCGCCCTCGCGGTCGTGGTGCTGATGTTCACGGTGGTCGCCTCGTACCGCCAGAACGTGCACGCCTACCCCAGCGGCGGCGGCGACTACGAGGTCGCCAACGTCAACCTCGGCCCCAAGGCCGGACTGACCGTCGCCAGCGCCCTGCTCGTCGACTACGTCCTGACCGTCGCCGTCTCCATCGCCTCCGGCATCGAGAACCTCGGCTCCGCCGTCCCCTTCGTCGTCGAGCACAAGACGGCCTGCGCCATCGCCGTCATCGTCCTGCTCACACTGATGAACCTGCGCGGCGTCAAGGAATCCGGAAAACTCTTCGCGATCCCCACCTACGTCTTCGTCGGCGGCGTCTTCGTGATGATCGCCTGGGGCGCGGTCCGCGGCCTGCTCCTGGGCCACACCATGAAGGCCCCCACCGCCGACTACACCATCCACGCCGAACACCAGGGACTCGCGGGCTTCGCCCTCGTCTTCCTGCTGCTGCGCGCCTTCTCCTCCGGCTGCGCCGCCCTCACCGGCGTCGAGGCCATCAGCAACGGCGTCCCCGCCTTCCGCAAGCCCAAGAGCAAGAACGCGGCCAGCACGCTCGCCCTCATGGGCGGCCTCGCCGTCACCATGTTCTGCGGCATCATCGGCCTGGCCATGGCCACGAACGTGCGCATGGCCGAGAACCCCGCCACCGACCTGCTCAGGAACGGGCAGCCCGTCGGCTCCGGCTACACCCAGAACCCGGTGATCTCCCAGGTCGCCGAAGCCGTCTTCGGCAACGGCTCGTTCCTGTTCATCGTCCTGGCCGCGGCGACGGCGCTCGTGCTGTTCCTGGCCGCCAACACCGCCTACAACGGCTTCCCGCTGCTCGGCTCGATCCTCGCCCAGGACCGCTACCTGCCGCGCCAGCTGCACACCCGCGGCGACCGGCTCGCCTTCTCCAACGGCATCGTGCTGCTCGCCGGCGCCGCCGCCGTCCTCGTCTACATCTACGGCGCCGACTCCACCAAGCTCATCCAGCTCTACATCGTCGGCGTCTTCGTCTCCTTCACCCTCAGCCAGACCGGCATGGTCCGGCACTGGAACCGCCACCTGGCGAGCGAGACCGACCCGGCCAAGCGCCGCCACATGATCCGCTCCCGCGCGATCAACGCCTTCGGCGCCTTCCTCACCGGCCTCGTCCTCGTCGTGGTCCTGGTGACGAAGTTCACCCACGGCGCCTGGGTCGCCCTCCTCGGCATGGTGATCTTCTACGCCACCATGACCGCGATCCGCCGCCACTACGACCGCGTCGCCGAGGAGATCGCCGCCGAGGAGGAACCGGGCGCCGAGGCCGTCCGCCCCTCCCGGGTCCACTCCATCGTCCTGGTCTCCAAGGTCCACAAGCCCACCCTGCGCGCCCTGGCCTACGCCAAGCTCATGCGCTCCGACACCCTCGAAGCGCTCAGCATCAGCGTCGACGCCGCCGAGACCAAGGCCCTGCGCGAGGAGTGGCACCGGCGCGGCCTCGACGTCCCGCTGAAGATCCTCGACTCCCCGTACCGCGAGATCACCCGCCCGGTGGTCGACTACGTGAAGTCGCTGCGCAAGGAGAGCCCGCGCGACGTCGTCAGCGTCTACATCCCCGAGTACGTCGTGGGCCACTGGTACGAGCACCTGCTGCACAACCAGAGCGCCCTGCGCCTGAAGGGCCGCCTGCTCTTCACACCCGGCGTGATGGTCACCTCCGTGCCCTGGCAGCTCGACTCCTCCGAGGCCGCGAAGCGACGCGCCCGCAGACGCGCCGAGTGGAGCGCGCCGGGCTCCGTGCGCCGGGGCCCGGTGGCGCAGCCGCGCAGGGAGAAGGCCGCCACGAAGAAATAGCGGCGGCGGGAGCTGCGGGAGCCGTGGCATCCGCGGCATCTGCGGCATCTGCGGGAACAAGGGGCGGGGCAACGTACACTGATCGGCTGTTGTCCCGCCCCTCTCTCACATCCCTGGAGTCGACCCGCAATGCAGCACAAGACCGAAGCATCGCTGGTCGGCGAGGAGTACGAGGTCGAGGTCGGCCCGGTGGCACACGGCGGCCACTGCGTGGCCCGTACGGACAGCGGCCGGGTCCTGTTCGTGCGGCACACACTGCCGGGGGAGCGGGTCGTGGCCCGCGTCACCGAGGGCGAGGAAACCTCCCGCTTCCTGCGCGCCGACGCCGTGGAGATCCTGGAACCCTCCAAGGACCGCATCGAGGCCCCCTGCCCCTTCTCCGGCCCCGGCAAGTGCGGCGGCTGCGACTGGCAGCACGTGGCCCCCGGCGCCCAGCGCCGCCTCAAGGCCGCCGTGATCACCGAGCAGTTGAGCCGGCTGGCGGGCCTGACCCCCGAGGAGGCTGGCTGGGACGGCACCGTCGTCCCCGCCCCCGGCGACAAGGTCGCCAAGGGCGAGGTCCCCGCCTGGCGCACCCGCGTCCAGTACGCGATCGACGCCGAGGGCCACGCGGGCCTGCGCAAGCACCGCTCCCACGAGGTCCAGACCGTCGACCACTGCCTCATCGCCGCCCCCGAGGTCACCGAACTCGGCATCGAGCAGCGCGAGTGGCCCCGGATCGCCTCGGTCGAGGCGATCGCGGCCGTCGGCTCGACCGACCGCCAGGTGGTCCTGACCCCGCGCCCCGGCGGCCGCCTCCCCATCGTCGAACTCGACAAGCCGGTGTCCGTGCTGCGCGTGGGCGAGAAGGACCAGCAGATCCACCGAGTCCACGGCCGCCCCTTCGTCCGCGAACGCGCCGCCGGCCGCACCTGGCGCGTCGCCGAGGGCGGCTTCTGGCAGGTCCACCCCAAGGCGGCCGACCTGCTGGTAGAAGCCGTCATGCAGGGCCTGATGCCACGCAAGGGCGACATGGCCCTCGACCTGTACTGCGGCGTCGGCCTCTTCGCGGGCGCGCTCGCGGAACGGGTCGGCGACAAGGGCGCGGTGCTCGGCATCGAATCCAGCAAGCGAGCCGTCGCCGACGCCCGGCACAACCTGGGCGACCTGGACCGGGTACGGATCGAACAGGGCAAGGTGGAGTCCGTCCTGCCGTGCACCGGCATCACCGAGGCGGACGTGATCGTCCTGGACCCGCCCCGGGTGGGCGCCGGCAAGCAGACGGTGCGGCATGTCGCGTCTCTGGGCGCGCGCAGGATCGCGTACGTGGCCTGCGACCCGGCGGCGTTGGCGCGGGACCTGAAGTACTTCGCGGGGGAGGGGTACCGGGTGACTACGCTGCGGGCGTTCGATCTGTTTCCGGTGACCCATCACGTTGAGTGCGTCGCGATCCTCAAGCCTGCGGCAAAGGGCCTCTGACCTGCGGTTTTACCTGGTGTGCATTGTGTGCGCTATGTGCGTTAGGGGCGAAATTCTGACGCTGAAATGACGCTCGTGACGCTCTCCTGACGCTCGTGTGACGCTCGTCGGGAGGGTGGCCAGAGGGCACAGAATCGCCCGTCGACTGGACCTTTGAGTCCGGTCGACGGGCGGTGTGTTGGGCAGGGCGAGATGGTGTCCCGTCGGGTGGTGTGGCAGCGATCAATGTGGACTCTTGGTGGCGGGGCGGCTATCGCGTAACTCTCCGATTGGTGAAGCTCGTTGAGAGAGGTGACGCGATGGCCTTGTCCCAGCATGATCTGCTCCGGCTGGTGGAGTCACTGGGCTCGGCACTGATCTGCCCAGGATTGCGGAGTCGGCCCCGCAGTGTTCTATGCCCGGTCGGGCGCGAGGCATTCTCAACGAACTCCCCGATGATGTGGCGAACCACGTGGAGGGCCCCGGCTCTGGGTATGCGGCCTCGTAGCGTCGTGGCGAGTCGATATTCAGATCTTGATCACGGTGGCGTGTGTGCCGCACAGCGTGGTGATGTCCTCCGGGTCAGAGGTGAGGATCGTGACGGGGCCCCGGGCGGCGAGGGCGGTAGCGCTGAACATGGCGTCGATGGCGTACTTATGGCCGTGCAGTCCGGCGTTGGCGAGCAGTGTGGCGGCGTGGCGGGCGATCGGCTCGGTGATCGGTTCGACCACGAGGCGGGACAGTGTCCATTCCAGGGCCGGGCGGTTGATCCGGGCGTGGACCACCTCGACGAGGGTGGCTGCGGACGTGATCACCCGCAGGTCGTCGGCGCGGGCGAGGGCGAGCCACGCGGTGACCGTGCGGTCGCGCAGTACGGCCTTGGCCAGTCCTTCGCTGTCCAAGGCGAGGGTGCCGCCTGGTGTGGCGGTGAGGGGGCGGGTCACGCGGCGTCCGCTCCGCCCTGCGTCTGCCCTTGGTGTGCTTGGTGGAGCTGGTCGCGCAAGGCCTGGATCTCCTCATCGGTGATGGCGCCGTGTTCGGCCTCGGCGACGGTGATGAGCTCGTTGAGGTTGTCGCGCTCGATCTGGCGGGCGACCGCGGCGGCGACGTAAGCGGACAGGCCGGAAGGGCCGCTGCGGGCGCGGGCGGCTTCCGCGATGTCCCGGGGCATCGTGATCGAGTACTTGCCGGTAGGCTCGCTCATGCTACCTATCCTACCTCTTATCTCCTCCCCTCTTCTGGCATGAGAAAAGCAGCCGGGGTCGGGTCCGGGCTGGGTGTTTGCTGGAAGGGCTGGCTCTGTTCACGTCGCAGAGCAGCGTTTCGACAGCAGTTCGGGAGGCAGCGCCCGCGCCGGATGCTCATGACTTCGGGCGGCAGCTCGGTGGTGACTGGCGGGACACCGTCTACCGCCCCTCGGGAGTCCGGGGCAAAAGCGCTGGCTACCGGCGTAGGGGGCAGCCAGCACCGCGCCGTGGCCGACGGTGCGCGCCTCCCGTTCTCGTGAACATCGACTCTTCCGGCCGCCAGGTGCCTCTCGGAGTCGTGAACACGTGCTGACGGAAGTCGTGCACAAAGCCAAAGGGCCGACTCTCAGTAGGAGTTGGGGCCATGAGGGCTCCACCCATGGAGGAACGGCCTCAGGTCATCGGCGCGTGGTTCGGGGACGTCGGGTAGCCGGGGTGGCGTGCTCAGCGGATTCAGGCGCTCCAGGTGTGTCTGAGCCCAGGTGAGCCAGGCCTCGGCGTCGGTCTTGACCGGCCCGGCCGGAATGGTCTTCACATAGGCGCGGACAGCATGGAGGTACTCGGTCAGGCGAGTCGCATGGCGCCATGCCTGCTCTTGGGCTTCGAGGTGATTCACGCGGTAGGCCTCGGCGTACCCGGTGCGGGCGTGCTGCATGGCGGCTTCCCAGCGGAGCCGTTTCTGTTTTGCCGCCTCCAGGTCGGCCAGCCGTTTGCGTTCGGCGGCCTCTCCCCGAAGAGTCACCTCTTGTACGATTTCCGGGAGCTGGTTCTCGAGGGGGCGGTCGACGGTGTCTGCCCATTCGCTGGACCGGTGCGGCTGGCCTCCTGTGAGGATGATGCGCAGGCGGTCGGAAGGGGCGTAATCAAACCGGGGGATTCGGACCCAGCTGTACTTCTTGGCCTCCGCGAGTTCCTTTTCGGTGGGTGTGTGCTCGCTTCGGTCCTGTTCCTGTAGGACGAGGAAGCCGATTTCCTGTCCTTGGGCGGTGATGGTGAAGTGAGGAGGGGTGCTTCGTCGCCGGTGGGACGGAGGTGCACCGCGCATCGTTCCGATGTTGCTGGTGTGCCCTTGGGTGTCGGTGGTGGTGATGAGCGCCTGGATGAGCCGGAGGGCTCGTCCCTGCACGGCCTTGGTCAGGCCCATGGGTTGGGATTGGTTTTGCAGGGTTTTGATCACGGTGTGCGGTTGGGTGAGCCTGGCGGGTACGGTAATGGGCTTGAGCGTGGTCAGGCGCCAGGCAGGCACATCGACCAGGCGAATTTCATAGCCTTCACGGCACCAGCCACCGTGCAGTTCCTTTGTCTTGGGGACCTTTCCTGACCTGCGTGCTGCAGCGACGCGGGCAGGCCACTTCTCGGTCTCCCGGCCGGTGGCTTCTCTCTTGACGATCCGGCCACCCGCTTCCGCGAGTTCTTCCAGGAGCTGTTCTGTAAACGTCTTGTGCCGTAGCCGGACCGTGGGAGCAGGTTTCTTCGGAACGGCAGGCGTGGCTGCCTCCATGCTGCTCTTCCTTCCGGCTGATGCGGCAGAAGTCGGCGCCGCAGGCTGAGCAAGTGGCATGCGTTGGGTCCGGGAGTGATCCGGTGGATAGGTTCCGTGGTCCACGTAGTGCTGGCCGGCGCTGGTCAGAGTGGCGGACCACCGCCCTTGCCGTTTCGAAACTTTGAGCAGTCCTCGATTCTGAAGTGCCTGACAGCTGATCTTGTATGTGCTGCCTTCCCACACGCCGTCCGGGCAGCCTTGGCCGACCCATCGCAGTACCTGTAGCTGACGTTCGTTGAGCTGTCGCTTCACCTGAATCTCCAACCAGGACGTCGCGCGCCGAGACCGATGCTGCCAGGAACGGTAGGTGACTCGCGACGCCGCGATGACAGAGGCGACGTTCAGCTGTCGGTCTCAGGGGCTTGCCGAGATCTCCCGCCTCGTCGTACCAGAGATCACGGAGGGCCGTCTTGAGGCCGCGCAGTTTGTTGCGCCCGCCACAACGGCCTCGTCCTGGACCGGGCTGCTGCCCTCTGCACGTGGCCCTTGTCGCCGACTATGGCACTGGTGCCATCCCACGCTTGACCGCCGAGAGTTCCGCGTCGTGCAACCGCTCAATGGGTACGGGGCGTTCCGAGTGTGGCCCGGCAACTTGCCCCTCTGAAGACGGCAGGCGTTCCCCTCCAGGGGCTGTGTGCCGCGGCGCGATCGGGCAGGCGGCAGCGAACTGCCTGTAGGGCATATCGAGTTGGTGCGTTTCGAGGCGTGGCCCTGGACGGCATGCGTGACCCGGCAGCGGGGGAGCGTCGGCCGGATGCTCGTAGCGCCCGTAGCGCACACTGGTGATCAGCGTGCAAGGCAGGCGATGGGTCGCTGACCTGGTGGTTCTTTCGACATGTTTTCTGTTCACATCTTCTCGATGACGCATCATGTGGAGTGCGTGGCGATCTTGAAGCGGGTGACGCAGGCGGGTTGACCTGCGGCCGGATTCGCCCGGCACCCCGCGGTCTGGTGGAGGGTTCCGGTGGACGAGAGCATGCTTGCCAAGCCCGGGGACGTGGTCGACCGTGATCGTGAGTGGGGTCTGCTCACCGAATTCGTCACCGACCCGGATCCGGCGATGCGTCTGGGGACCGTGTCGGGACGCAGACGACACGGGAAGTCGTACCTCCTGCAGGCACTGTCAGAGCAGGTCGGGGGTTTGTACGTCACCGCGGTGCGGGAGGAAGGACGGCTGCCGGCGATCCGGCGGTTCAGTGACGCCATCGCGGCCCACGCGGGGCTCCGGCCCGGCACGCTGCGGTTGACCGACTGGCGCGAAGTCCTGTCCAACGCCCTTGATGTCACCGCGCGTTCACAGACCCCGCTGCTGGTGATCGACGAGTTGCCGTATCTCCTGCAGCACTCTCCCGAGATCCCGGGGCTGCTCCAGCAGCTCTATGACGAGCGCCAGCGGGGCACCGGGGCCGGACCTGGAGCGCGGGTGATCCTCTGCGGGTCCGCGATGAGCGTCATGCACGAACTGCTCTCGGGGACAAAGCCGTTGCGCGGTCGTGCGGTGATCGATCTGAGGCTGGGAGCCTTCGACTACCGGGCCAGCCGCGAGTTCTGGCAGATCGACGACCTGCTCACCGCCCTGCAGGTGCACGCCGTCCTCGGTGGCGCTCCCGGTTACCGGCCGGTGGCGGCCCGCCCGCACCCGAACGACGGCTTCGCCTCCTGGCTCACACGGACGCTCCTGGACCCGGGGCGAGCGGTCTACTCGCGTACGGAGACGGAGTATCTGCTGCGCGAGGATCCGCGGATCACCCAGCACACTCTCTACTACGACATCCTCACCGCGATCGCCCAGGGCGCCACCACCCCGACCAAGATCGGCGCGGCCCTGGAACGGCAGTGCAACGCGGTCACCCACCCGCTCGACGTCCTGGAGTCCACCGGCTGCATCCAGCGCGAGCAGGGCATCCTGCGTCCCCGCCATCCCGTCATCACCCTGGCCGTTCCCGTCATCCGCTTCAATCAGCTGATCACCCTGCCGCAGGCGGCCGCGGTGGAACAGGGCTTCGCCGACGAGGCGTGGCGGGCCGCCGCGCCGACCTTCAACTCCAAGATCCTCGGCCCGCACTTCGAGGACCTCGCCCGCACCTTCACCCGCCGATACGCCCACACCCTGCTTCCCGGCGGCCTGCCCGGCCCTGTTTTCCCTGCACGGGTTCTACCCGGACCTGATCGAGCCCGCGGCCGGACGCGATGATCTGCTCCTGGTCGATCTGGCGACTCTCTATGGGGTCGGGTAGCCGTATGCCGCTGGCCCATTGACTTCCTGGATGCTCCAAAATTTTCCAAAGAAGCGTGCCTATAATGAAGGGCCGCCAGTGACGCCGGACCATTCACGGTGCTGCCCGCGGTGGACGGAGCGCATGGCTGACAGGGTCAGCCTCCGCACTGCTCGACGCGAACGTCGTAGCTGATGCCGCGAGCGCGCGCCTCGATTCTTCAGGGGGAGGGGAGTCGAGGTCACCGAGCGGTGCGGTCAGCGCCCCGACCGGGAGCCATGCACAGGGGAGGGTGTGTTGGTGGCCGAGGAGCAGACGGTCTCCGCTGCGGCACGGAAGATCGCGGACCTGGTCCGTGCTTTCCCGTCCGGAATCGCCGAGCGGGATCTTGCCGTGGCAGCGGCCAAGCGGTTCAGCAGACTGCCGCGGCAGCGGCTGGCGAAGCTGGTCGCCGAGGCGGTCGGCGGAGGTCTGCTGACCGCCGCGGACGGCCGCATTCTGCCTGCCGCTCGCCCGGAGCCGACCCTCTGCGAACAACCACTGCCGGGCGCCACGAAGCCAACTGATGTCGCGTCACCGAGCGGAACGTCGGCCCTGCGGGCCGTCGCACTCGACATCGAGAGCGTCGTCCGCACCACAGCCGCGTCACCCTACGTGGAACGCCACGTCTACGAAGCGGCAGCCGTCCGGTTCGGCGCCGATCCGGAATGGGTGGCGGCGGCACCTCGATGGCAGCGGTACCTCCGATTCCCGGGGGACGGCGAGGAGTTGCGTGATCGCGGCGTACGCGACGCCGTGCTGCACCACGGGATTCCGGCGCGGCAGGCGTGGACGGAACTGCGGGCCTTCCTCCAGGACGCCGATGTCGTCGTCGCCCACAACGGGACGGGGCTGGACTTCCCCGTCGTCAGCGAGGCGGCACAAGAGGCCGGTGCGAGCGATCCGTTCGCCGCCGTACGGCCCGTCGACGCCTTGTATCTCGCGCATGCCCTGTGGCCGACAGCCCCGTCCCACCGGCTTCAGGACCTGGCACGCGAGCTCGGCATACCCAGGGCAGGACTGTGGTCCCACACCGCGGACGGTGACGCGGTCCTGCTCGTCCGCTTCCTGGAGCGGGCCGCCGCCGAATTCGCCGGCATGACGGCCGAGTTGCGGGAACTCGTCGCCGATGTCTGTCCTGACTCCGACGCGTGGCGACTGATGAGGGAACTCGCCGAGGGGAAGCGGGCCGCGGACCGGGAACCGTCTGTGTGGGAGCAGTCCCATGTCGCCCGTCTGCTGGGCGGTGAGTTCGCGCAGCACCCACCGCGCCGTACGTCCGGAGGCAGGGCACCGGGCTGTGCCCCCGTCGTCGTTCCGGACCTTCTCCGAGGGGCTGACGGCCGGGTCGACCCGACCGCGCTCGCCCGTGTCGTGCACGGCACCCGTGTCGAACCCCGGCCGGCCCAGCAGAGAATGACGGCGGCGCTGCACGACTGGACCGACCGCGGTGTCAGCGGGCTGCTGGAGGCGCCCACCGGCACCGGCAAGAGTTACGCGGTGCTCGCCGCCGCGCTCGACTGGCTCGCCGGTGGAGACGCGCGTACGGCGGTCATCGCCACCTACACCAAACAGCTGCAGAGCCAGATGGCGAAGGACCTCCAGAGCCTGGAGTCGGCCCTGCCCGGCATCCTCGGCGTCGCCGACCTGGTCAAGGGCAAGTCCAACCGGCTCTCCCTCGCGGCCCTCACGAAGACCCTCGCCGAAGCCACGCGCCGACGCCGTGCCAAGAGCGTGCCCCGCGGCCGCGCCCGTTTCTCCCAGCGACTCCGCTTCCGGGAGCTCGCCGTCTTCCTCGCCCTGCGCCTGCTCATGGCCAAGGAGCCCCCGCGGTCGTGGGTGGCGAGATCCGTCGATCCGGTCGACCTGCCCGCTTTCTTCATCGACTACATGGGCCCCGTCCTGCCCCTCTGGCTGGAGTCGCTCTCCCAGCGCGACGGCGATTACGGTTCCGGCGCGGGCAACCCCCTCACCGTGCACACCGATACGGTCCGGGAAGCCATCGGCAGTCACCGCCTCATCCTCACCAACCACGCGCTCGTCCTCTCCCACCTGGACGACCTGCGTGCCGCCGGACCGGACGTGCTCCTCGTGATCGACGAAGCGCACGAGCTGGAGAACGCCGCCACGTCCGCGCTGACCGTGGCCGTCGACTACCAGGACATGGAAGTCCTGCTGTCGGAGTATCAGGCATGGGCTGTGGAAGCACACCCGGGCACGGCACGTGACCAGGCCGTCTCCGCCATCGCCGACCTGGAGCGGCTGCTCGACGACGAACGGCTCCCGCGGCTCGCGGCCCAGGCCTTCGACGCGCAGGCCAAGGGCGTGGGCGTACGGATCGGCAGCCGGGCGACCGCCCTCGCCAGCCCCTACACCGGCACCGCCGGCACCCGGCACACCCGGAGGCTGTCGCTGCTGCTGGACCGTATCGCCAAGGCACTCGTGACCTGCCGCATCACGCTGGAGCGGCACGTCGTCCAGCACACCGCGCACATCGACCCGCTGGTCCGCGAGCGTCTGCACGCCCTGGCATCGCACACCGACGACATCACCACGGCACTGGACCGCGTCACGTCCGACATCGGCGCCTTTCTCGACCCTGCCGTCACGCTGGATGACACCCGGCCCTCACGCGTGATCCATCTGGAGGAACTGGCCGAACCCAAGGCGGAATTGCGCTCCTACCGCTTCCGTATCGCTACCAGCCCCGTCGACCTGCCCGCCGATCCGGAGTGGCGGCGTTATCTGGAGTCGTTCCGCCGCGTCCACTACGTCTCCGCGACCCTCCGCGTCGCAGGGGAGTGGGACTTCCTGCGGAGCCGCCTGGGCCTGTCGGAGGACTTACCGGTCCTGGACCTGCCCTCCCCGTTCGACCTGCGGAACCAGGCCGAAGTGGTGTGCTTCTCCGACTTTCCCTCCTGGGCCGAGCAGGAAGAGGGCGCGCTGCGCACCGTCGCCCATCACATGGCCGGATTCGCCACCGAAATGACACGGGCCCGCTCCGACGGCAACGGATTCGACGGAGGCGGCATGATCCTCACCACCGCCCGCTCGACCGCCGCGGGCATCGGCTTCCACCTTGTGGAAGAACTGCGCTCCCGCGCCCTGGACACCCCGGTCGTCGAGGCGCTCACTCGCGGAAACGGCCGCGCCTACCAGGACTTCACCGACCGGGAGGAGGGCGGCGGTTTCCTCGTCGGCACCAAAGGACTCTGGCAGGGGGTCGACGTCTCCGACGCCGAGCGGCTGCGCCTCGTGTGGATCAACAAACTGCCCTTCGCGCCGTTCGCCGCCCCGATCGTGGAAGCCCGGCGCGCGGCCGTGGCCGAGCGTGCCGAGAAAGCGGGCCATCCCGATCCGGACGGCGCCGCCACCGAGCACTACTACCTGCCGTTGGCCGCGCTCCAGCTCCGCCAGGCGGTCGGCCGGCTCATCCGGTCCGACCGGCACCGTGGCGTCGTCGTCATCAGCGACCGCAAACTCGCGGGCCAGAGCAGCCTGCGCCGGTCCTACCGGCGCGCCTTCCTCGGCAGCCTCGACGACGGGCTGGAACGCCCCGATCCGGACACCGGTGACATCGGCGGCGGCAACGTCACCACCATGGCCGAAGGGTGGCGCCGCATCTGGGAGTTCATGGCGCGCCAAGGACTCCTGGAGCCCGCCCGCGTGGCGGAACTGTGCACCCCCGAGGCGCTCGAACGGCACACACTCCTGCCGCACACCCGGCGCATCCGTGAGCTGGCCCTGACTCCCGAGGAGACCACGAAGCTGCGGGAACAGGGCCTCCTCGCCAAGGAGGTCAGGGACCGCTGCGCCCGGATCGGTGGCCTGCTCAGGCTCGCCCACGACCCCGTGGCCCTCAAACCGGCCCAGCAGGCCGTCATCACCGCCGCGAGCGAGGGCCGCGATGTACTCGGGCTGCTGCCCACCGGCTTCGGCAAGAGTTTCACCTTCCAGTTGCCCGCTCTGGTCCTGCCCGGCGTCACCCTGGTCGTCAGCCCACTCGTCGCCCTCATGCACGACCAGGCCCTCGAACTGAACCGGTCCATCGGTGGAGCGGTCCGCGCCCTGATCTCCCCCCTGCGGGAGTCCAGCAGCAGGGCCGGCAAGACAGAAGTGACGGACCAGCTCCTCGGCCGCGCCGACCACGGCATCCGCCTGGTGTACGTCAGCCCGGAGCGCCTCTGCCAGCGACGATTCCGCGAGACCGTACGGGCTGCCGCGGCGGCGGGCAGGGTGACCCGCATCGCCGTCGACGAGGCGCACACGCTGGCGCAGTGGGAGGACTTCCGGCCGAGCATGCGCCGGGTCAGCCGGTTCCTGGACGAACTGCGCCGGACCCACGGCGTGGCGGTCACCGCGGTCACCGCCACCGCCAACCGGGCCGTCCACGAGGCCCTGCGCGAAGGACTGTTCTCCCTGCCCGCCGAGGTGCCCGAGCCCGGCTCGGCCGAGGCGGACGCGGAGCGCTCCGGCGCCGTCGGCGGGCTGGTCACGGTCCGCGAGAACCCGATCCGGCCCGAACTCGCCGTCTACCGGCGCTCCCTGGACCGGCTGGGGCAGGGCGGAGTGGCAGGGCTGGTGGAGCGCGTCGTCGACTCGCTCCAGGGGCACGCCATCCTGTACTGCCTCACGGTCAAGGAGGTCAACACCCTCTACACGCATGTGCGCGAGTACGTCGGTGACACCGGCGTGCGCGTGCTGCGGTTCCACGGTCGCCTGACGGAGGCGGAGAAAGCGGCCGTCATGACGGAGTTCCGGGAAGCGCCCCGCGAGGGCGACGAGGGCTTCGTGCCGGTCGTCGTCATCGCCACCTCCGCGTTCGGGCTCGGGGTCAACCGGTCCGACGTCCGCACGGTGATGTGCGTGTCGCCGCCCACCGACCTGGCCGCGCTCTACCAGCAGATGGGACGGGCCGGGCGCGACAGCGCGGGCCGGGGAACAGCGGGCGCGGGGCCCGTGAACAGCGGCCTCGCCCTGGCCACGAGCCGAGGGCTGCGCATGGTGCGCTTCATGGCCGGCCAGGGACTGGAGGCCTCACTGCTGCGCCGCATGGGCGCCCTCGTCCTCGCGCAGACCGAGGGAACGCTCGACCCAGTGAGGCTGGCCGACTTCCTCATGGCCGAAGACGCGGCGGCCGGGGCGCTCAGCGAGTCCGAACTGGAGGACCGGTACACCCAGGAGCGTTACCGGAGCGGCATCATGCGGGCCTTCAGCGCGCTCGCCGACCTCGGAGCCGTCGAGGACCTCGGTGACCACCCGCCGTACTGCGCGGTCAAGCCCGGCGACCTGCGGCCGGCGCAGCGCGGTCCCGAGCGGACCGGTACCGCCGCGGAGCGGAACGTGGGGGAGGAAGAGGCCGAGCTCGCGCACATCGAGCAGACCGTGATCGACACCGCTCTTTCCTGGGGGACTCCCCGCAACGTCGACGTCCGGCTCCTCGACCGGGAACTCGCGGCCCGGTGCGAGGGCTACCGTTCGGTCGCCCATGGCCCCGCGGCGACCTGGGAGCTCCTCGCCGACCTGCACGACCGCGGTCTCCTGGACGTCTCGGCGGCCCCCAGCTGCCGCCTGGTCACCGGTCTGACCGTACGCACCCCGACCTTGCCCGACGGCTACGTGCCGCTGCTCGCCCGGCGCGGCCGCCGGGCCACGGAGGAACTGGCCCGGCTGAAGGGCTTCTTCGACGCGACCACGGTCTGCGCCCAGCGGGTCCTCGCCGACTACTTCGGTGTCACCGACCTCCCCGAAGGCTGTTGCACCACGGCCCGTTGCCGCTGTTCGGCGTGCTGGGACACCGGTCGCCGGCCCGTGGAGGAGCGACGCCCCGCCGTTGCCGACGCCTTCTACAGCCCGCGTCCCCGTGAGGGCGGCGGTACCGACTCGTCACTGCGCGACCAGCGTGTCGACCTCCAGGTCCACCGGCTGCTGCAACTCCAGCCGCAGGGCGCGCACCCGCGTCGGATCTGGCACGCCCTGCGCGGTGACGAATCCGCCTACAACCCGAGGAGCCGAAAGATGATCCCCCTGCCGAGGGCGATCCGGGACAGCCGTCACTTCGGGGGCCGCGCCGACCTCCCCTATGCCAAAGTCGGAGAAAGCCTGACGAGGCTGGCATCCGGGGGAGCCGCCACCGAAGGACCGGACGGCCTGTGGCACGCGGTCCGTCCGGCGCGGCGGGAGGGCGGGGCGTGACCACGATGACCACGGCCGCAACGGACATCTGGGTGCCGTACAACGAAGAGCCCGTGCTCACCCCCGCCATGACCGCAGGACACGGGACCACGCCCCCTGAGGAAATGGACAGGCTCCGCCGGTACCTTGAGGCAGTCGTCGCCGACCGCCAGTGCCCCGTGCACACGGCAGTCGCCTTCAACGCCGCCTACTTCGGTTACGAACTCGGCGGCGAAGGCTATGGGAACGGCCCCTTCGACCTCGACGCCTTCCCCTCCCTGGCACTCGGGGACGAGATACCGGCCCTGCCCGTCGGAGCGCTCGTCCGGATCGAAACAGGCTCCGACCCCCTGTATGCGGAGATCGTCTACAAGGAGGGCCACCACTCCCACGTCGGGGAGAACGCCGACGTACCCGCCTGGATATCCGGGGCACCCGCCGGCGTACAGAGCCCCGAGTTCCGCCGAGCCGTAGCCCACCCCGTGCGTCGCGAACTCCTCGTTCCCGACCTCGCGGCATTCGGCTCCGCGCTCGAACTCGGCGAGGCCAAGCTCAAGCGGTTCCGGGCCCGCGGGAAATGGCTCAACCAGGACGGACACGTCGTTGTCGACGCCCGGTACGCCTCCGTACAGGACGCGGGGCTCGACGGCACGACCGCCTTTGTGCGGCACCTGCTCACCCAGCGGCGGGCATCACTCGTGAGCCCTCTCGTTCCCGTCTCCGTCGCCCACCTGGCCGGTGGCAGCGAGGAGGAGCGGCTCCGGGACGCCCTCATGGGACTGATGGACGCGGTCGGCCATGCCTTGCGCACCAGTGACACGCTGCGGAGCTGGGGCCACTACGCGCTGACCCGCGGGCGCGTCGGGGCCGGCCTGTGTGACGACGGACCGCTGGGAGGCGCGGATCTGCACGCTCTCGCCGGCTCGCTGGAACACGGAGCCGCTCCGTCCGCCCGCCGACGGCACGGTCTGAGCCGCTCCCGCACCGTGTACACGGCGATCGGGCCCTGGCTGCGCGGCGTGGACGGAGCCGAGTCGCTGCTGACCGGTGTGGAGTACGCGGTCTCGGTCTGCCGCGCCAACCTGGCGGTCACGGACTTCGTCCGCGGGGACACGGACGCCGGCCTGCGCTCCGCGAGCGACGTGAGGATCACCCTGGACGACGACTTCGAGAGCGGCGGCATCTGGCGATCCCGCCATCCGGGCTCGGAAGAGTCGGACGGCAGTGACCCGCTGCGCCCGGCGGGTCGCGGATGGCGGGAAACGGTGGACCCGCCCGCGCCCCACCATGCTGCCCCTCCCCAGAGGGTTCCCGAGGAGGAGCCGCAGGCCGATGCCTTGCCCGCCGACCTCCCACTCGTCGATGACGAGGATCTCAGTGCGTCGCGCTACCTGAGGATCGACGACAGCGAAGTCGGCTGGCAGATCCCGCTGCGCCTCGCGCACATCGTGGAAGGCCGGCTGCCGCTGAGCCGGATGGTCCGGGACGGGCTGGCCTACCTGGGCGTGGTATCCGTCCCCGTGCGCCTGGAACTCAGCCATCCCGGGGGCGAGATCGACGCGTCCGAAGAGGTCCAGGAAGTCGTGCTGGACATGACCGAGGGAACGGGCATGCTCCGGGAGGTCCAGTGGCCCATCGACTTCTTCCCCGGGCTGCGCCTTCACATCCAGTGGCCGCGGGGCGGCACGGTCTTCCGGCTCCGCACCATGGAACTGGAGGCCCCCGTCGAGATCGACGGGGAGCTCATCGCGCACCGCTACGACCCTTCGGTCCTCACCCGCGAAGGAGCCCCCGGCAGCAGCCGGGACGGTGACTCGTCCGCCGGACTGGACACACGACAGCTCGTCCTGCGCGCCGTACGACGCTTCGGCCGGCTCACACCCGATGGACACGCCCTGCTCGACCGGACCGCGCTTCCGAGGGGCATCTACGACACGACTCCCGCTGCGCGCCAGGTCGCCGCACTGGAACAGGCCGTGGACGAACTCCTCGCCGAACGGCGCCTGTACGCCGCTACCGGCAGCCGCGACGCGGACGGCCGGCCTCACTACCCCGCACGTGAGGGTGAAAGCGCGATCGCGCTGATCGGTTACGCACCGAACCCCGTGGTGGTGTCACGGCCCGGACCGGGCGTCGGTGCCCCCTCGCGGGAAACAGGTGCGGAGCACTTCGTCCACGGCTTCCTCCGGCGGCTGCCCGCGGACCAGCGGCCGACCGACGCGCAACGTGACGCCTATCGCGCTCACTGCCGCCACGTCGGGAAGGCGGACGGCTGGGAGCTGCCCCCCGGCTACACCTTCGTCACCGCGCACTCCCGCCGACGCTGACCGGGCTTCACCGCCGGACGGGCCGTGCCACCGCACACCGACACAAGAGATCAGGACCGAATGACCATCAGCTATCCCGTGAAAGCGGAACCACCCTTCTCCCCACCCGGCATGCCGGTCGGCCCGCTCAAGGAACTGGCCTCGGCGCTCGACGGGCTCGGCTGGGACCTGGGCTCGGCCCTCGGCGAACTCACCGCCGAGGACACGGAACTCGCGCTCAACTCCCTCGGGCCCAAGAACCGCCAGGTCATCATGCAGAATCTCGGCTTCCGCAAAGTCGAGCCGCGGCGCTTCGGCCGCGTGCTGAGCGAGCAGGTGCTCAAGCGGGTGCAGCGGCTGGAGTCGGCCCACGATCGGGAGGGCGCCGCACGTCATCTGACCGCCAGCATCCTCAGCGACATGGACCGCGTGGCCGACGAGCCCGACTCTGTCCGCGCGGGCCACGGGCTCGTCGACCGATGGGGAACACGTCTGTTGGGCCTGGCGCTGTTCTCCGGCCTTCAGGCATCGGAACGCGACGCCCGGCGGCTCGTATGGGCCGCGGAACACGACTGGTGCGGCATCCAGGCGGACGGGACCGCACGGGACGCTGTGTACAAGGCGGCGCAGCGGGTGATCGACGCGACCTCCGGCCTCGATTCCCGCACCGCGCTGCGGGAGGGCGCGGCGGCCGAGGACACGGGGGCGGCCGCTGACCCGGCCTCACAGCTGTTCGGCGATGAGCCGTTGCGGCGACCTGCCGATTCCACGGCGGAGCAGGAGGCCGGTGAGGAGCGGATCTCCCTCGCCGACCTCGCCTCGGCCGGGGACGAAGTCGAGCGCCTCGTCGGCGAGGCGCTCGCCGCCGCCGACCGCCTGCGTATCGCTCTGCTGGATGGCCGCTCGCCCGCCGACCGTGACCTGGCACCGCTCGCTGCCGTCGCTCCGGCGTTCTCCCGAGCGCGGGCCATGCTCGCCGCAGCCGGAGTCACAGGTGTCACCGACCGCCTCGCCGACATCCGCACCGCGATCGAAGAATTCCGTACGACCGCGGAAAGGAACGAGGAAGACGCCCGGATCCGTCGTGTGATGGCGACCGTGCTGAGCCTCGGCTGTGCACCGGGCAGCGCGGTGGCCGAGGTGATCGCGGACGCCAGGCAACGCGCCGAAGGACTGCTCGCGAAGCAGGAGTGGGACGCACAGGACGACGCCTCCGCGCACATCCTCACGTTGCTGGTGCGCCTTGTCGAGATGAGGGAGCAGGGCGACTCGTCCCAAGCGTTCAAGGATCTCCAGCGGCAGCTGTCCGCGACACACACCGCGTACGCGGTGGCGGCTGTCCTCTGCGAGCAGGTCACGGTGGCCGAGGAGACGGACGCCAAGGTCTTCCCCGAAGCCGAGGAGCCCGCCAAGGGCGAGGAGCGTCCGGAAGACCCCGATGCCCGGAAGGAGGAGCAGGGAGAGGCCACCGCACCGGATGACGGCACTGGCGCACCCACGGCGGAAGCACAGGAGGACGCCGAGCCCGCCGTGGCCGAGCGCGGTTCCCTCCCTCTCGATCCCCCTGAGCCGAGGACCGGGCCGCCCCGGCCGGTCACCGTGGTGACCGACGTGGCCGGCCCGTCCACCACCACGGGGACGGACGCCGTCACAGGTGTCCGGGCCAAGGACATCGAGCCGGTCCTCGCCCGTCTCATCGAGGAGAAGCGCTTCGGGCTCGCCGCCCATGTGTCCCGGGCCGCCGACCGCCCGGAAACCGAGGCGGCCGTGCTGCGCCTGGCCGCCGCCGCGACGCTGTTGCGCTCCAGGACCGGCGGCGCGGCCCAGTTCATCGAGCAAACGCTCCACGAATGGGACGAGCGCAAGGAGAGCGACACCGAAGCGCTCTCCCTGATCCTGCTGCCCACCCTGGTGCGCGCGGCCCTGGCGACCGGCGTGCACGTGGTCGGAGCACACCTGAGGGCACTCGCCTCCCAGCTGCCGGATGCCCTGCACGAGGTGGCGACCATGGTGGCGGAGCGTACCGAGCAGAGCGCACTGCTCATCGCGCCGCCCCGTGCCGTCATCGCCGATGTCTCCCAGACGGAGCGTGAACTCCGCGCGGCCGTGGACGGTTGTCAGGCTCTGCTCTCCGCTCCGAAGCTGCGCTTCCAACGCGCCAGTGTCATGGTGCAGCGCTGGCTGGCTCCGACGGGCCTGCTCGGCAGCGTGCTGACCGCGGTCGTGAACGGCGCCCCGGACGCGGAGCGGCGAGCGGACGAGCTGCTGGAGAGCCTCGCCCGCCGCACGCAGATCGAGGCGGCGATCGACGAGATGGACGGCGTCCTGCGCGGATCGGGCGGACGCGGAATCCAGGGCGCGGGCCGCAACAATGTCCGCCAGTACCTGGAACGCGCGCGGGACACCGTACGGGACTGGCGTGCTGTCAAGCGTGACCTGGAAGCGGAACGTTCGGAGAAGAAGGTGTGGGCGTTCCAGTCCGTGGCCTCCCTGCGGCTCTCCCTCCTCGAACGGCGCGAGCGGGTCGCGGACGATCTCACCGCGGCGGAAGGCAGTTCCGTTGCTCTGACGCGAGCCACCGCCTCGGTCGCCCGGGATCTGTTCGAGGAGATCTTCGACGAACTGGAAGCGAGCGGCCGGCCCGCCGAGACAGGACCCGAGCCGGACGTGCGGCACGTCCTGGACGTCGAGCTCTACAAGGCACGGCCCACTCCTCGCGGCGAGCAGCCGGCCGTGGACGGTCTGCTTGAGGCCGTGGACCGCACGTGGGACGAGGCGATCGGCCACCAGCTCAGCCGTGACGAATTCGGGGCGATCCGTGTCATCGCGGACCTCGCCGACCTCGCGATGCTCCCCGCGGCCCACACGCTGACTTTCTCCGAGCGGCGCCGCGCACAGCTCACAGAGAGCGAGAAGGAGCGCCGCGCGGAGCTCGCCGAGAAGGAGCGGCAACTGGCCGCCCAACTCCGACGGTCCCAGGCGGACGAGGCGCTCACTGTCGAACAGGACGTCAGCCTCCAGGAGTCGCTGGCGGACGCCAGAGCGGAGCTGGAGAACGACGGACAGTGCGAGCTGGCCGCGGTCCGCCGCAACCTCGACCGGGTCGAGGAACTCCTGCCCCGTTACCGGCGGGAAGCCGCGGACCGGCTGCGTGCCCGGCTGACCGCGCTGAAGGACGTCAGCGCGGAGGACCGTGAGCGCGTCCTGCGCAACCTGGACACCGACAGCCTGGCCACCGCGGCCGAGCTCGTCTACTTCCTGGAGCTGGGCGAGCCGGTACCGGAGATCAGGTCCGAGGACTCGCACCTGGAGGCGTTCTTCCCCGCGGTGCCCGACGCGCTGCCCGGCGGCGTCGACGCGGAACTGATCGAGGCCGTCAGGGCCCGCGCCCGGTACCGCGACCACGGGATACTGGACTACGCGGCTCTCTCGGAAGAGGAGGCCGAACGGGCCGCCAGGGCCCTGGAGTTGTGGAGCAGGCTCGCGGCGGTCAAGGACCGTAACCAGATCAACCCGCGGGAGAGCCTCACCCCCGCCCTGTCCCTGCTGGGCTACGAGGCACGGCGGGCCCGCCCCCTGGACAATCAGCTGCGTGGCAACGACTACCGGTTCTTCGAACTCGCGGACGTACGGGTCACCGGCCGCGCGTGGGCGCCGGCCTTCGGCTCGCAGATCAAGGACCAGGGAGGCAAGCTGCGCGCCCTGCTGATCTGGGGGCGCCCCGCCGCGAAGCTGTTGATCAGCCGTGCCCTGCGGGACCCCGACGAGAGCACTCTGCTCGTCGTCCACTTCGGGACGCTGGACAGCAGGACCCGCGCCGAGCTGGCCGCCACGCCCCAGGGCAGCAAGCCCATCATGGTCGTCGACGACGCCGCGTTGGCCTACCTCGCCGCCCACGGCAACCGGCGGGTGGACGCCGCGACCGAGACGCTGCTGCCGTTCTCCGCGGTCAATCCGTACATCAAGGAGAAGCGCGGCCAGATCGGCCGGGAGATGTTCTACGGCCGGGACCGCGAGCGCAAGAGCATCCACGACCCGGCGGGGACCCAGATCCTCTACGGCGGCCGGGGCCTGGGCAAGTCGGCCCTGCTCGCCGACGCGGGCGACCGCTTCGAGGAACAGCGGCCCGGGGCGTACCGCAGGCTCTATCTCAACCTGGACAAGATCGGTATCGGCAGGGGAACCGCGCTCGGCGCCGAGGCCATCTGGCCCACGCTGGCGCAGGAGCTCATCAAGGAAGGGGTGCTGGTGGAGCCCCGGCGCCGTGCCCCGCGGCAGGAGGCATGGCAGAGGGTCACCGGCGGAATCGCCCGGTGGCTTGAGCAGGACCCCGACCGGCGGCTGCTCATCCTCCTCGACGAGTGCGACCGCTTCTTCGAGGCGGACGTGCCCGAGTGCACGGAGACCCGCCGCCTGCGGGGCCTGGGCGAGGACTCGCGCGGCCGGGCGAAGGTGGTCTTCGCCGGTCTGCACTCCGTGCAGCGCTTCACCCGGCTGGCCAGGAACGGACCGTTCAGCCACCTGGCACAGACCCCCACGGTTGTCGGGCCCCTCGCCCCGCAGTTCGCGGCCGACCTGATCGTGCATCCGATGCGCGCCCTCGGCTTCGAGTTCGCCGATGTCGATCTCGTGAACCGGGTGCTCGGTTTCTGTTCGTACCAGCCCTTCCTGCTGCAGATCTTCGGCAGCCGGATGGTGCAGGTCATGCAGGACAAGCGGGCACGTGTTCCGCTGGGGCCGCCGCCTTGCACGATCGAGGAATCCGATGTGGACGTGGTGGAACAGGACGCCTCGCTGCGGTCGGACATCACCGCGGCCTTCAAGGACACGCTCGCCCTCGACGACCGCTACCACGTGATCGCCAACGTCCTCGCCCAGCACGCCCGGGACAACGGTCTGGAGACGCGGCTCAGCGACCGGGAGCTGAGGGAGGAATGCGCCGGATGGTGGCCGCGAGGCTTCGAGCAGCTGGACAGTGAGGGCTTCCGCGCCTATTTGCAGGAGATGGTCGGGCTCGGAGTCCTGGCGCCGAACAACGACGGGCAGGGCTGGCACCTGAGAGGCCCCAACGCACTGCGGATGATCGGCACGGCTCAGGAGATCGAGGCGCGGCTCCTGCGGGCCGAGAAGGAATCGCGGCTGGAGGAGACCGTCGTACTGGAGAGCCGTCCGGTCCTCTCGGACGGCAGGTCCGGCCCGCTCACCGTCAACCAGATCGATTACTTGCTGGGCGAGCGTGTCAACCAGGTCCGTGTCGTTCTCGGTACGCAGGCGACCGGTGTCGCGGATGTGGAGCGGACCCTGCGGGAGGTCACCGGCCGGGTGGCGGGCTGGGCGGTACCCCCGATCGACAAGGCCAACACGTTCCGCAAGGAGCTCTCCGCCGGCCGCGCCGGCGAACGGCGGCTGATCATCAGCGATCTCTCGCTCGGCAGCGAGAAATCCTGCCGGGAGTCCCTCGAACTGGCCAGGGTCGTGCTGCCCGACACCGCCGAGGCCACCAGGTCCGTCGTCCTGGTGTCGGGCACCGGGCAGCTCGGCCTGTGGTCCGAGCTCCTCATGGGGGACGACACCGCCCATGGCAGCGTCGTGGTGCTGCGTCGGCACGACGCGAGCAGCCTCAAGGACTGGGCGCAGCGCCACAGCCGCTACGAGGCGGACGAACGGCTGACCCGTCTGGAGACAGCCACCGGAGGCTGGCCGATCCTGCTGGACAAGGTCCTGGAACTGTGCGAGCGCCATCGCGACCAGGACAGGGTGCTGCGGGAACTGACGTCCTGGCTGGAGCAGAGCAGTGGTGCCGAACAGTTCGTCGACGCCGTGGGCCTGCTGGAGCACGACACCCTTGAGACCGCGTACTCCGGCATCGTCGAACAGCTCGGCACCGGGTGGCACGAGGAGGCCGACACAGTGACCGCGGCCGAGCTGGCCGGTCTCGCCCCCGACGACGCACGATGGGCCGTCACCTGTCTGGAGGCCCTCCAGACGCTGGACCGGAACGGCACGCGGCTCCGTATCGAGCCGGTCCTGCACGCGGCGCTCGGCGTGGTGAGGGCCAAGGGCTGATCCGGCGGTGGGGCCGGGACTCGCCGCGGCCCCACCACCGCCCGGCGGGGGAGCGTTCGGCGGATCTCCCGCTTCCGGCCGCACCGCGGCCCGTCCGCGTGATCAAGCCGCCAGGGAGGGGACCGCCACGTCCTTCAGGTCATCCATGACCAACTGGTGCGCCCGCCACCCGTCCGGGAACTTCGGCGGCACGTCCAGATAGACAGGGCTGCTGCGCGGGTGGCGGTCGAGCAGGTCGGTGATGCCGGAGCGGGCCACCACGATGCAGGCGAAGCGGTGGCGGGAGAGCAGGACGCACAGACGGCCGGTCTCCAGGTGGAAGGCGGAGGCGTCCTGGCGGCCGGAGAGCGGGTGCCAGACGAGGGTGACGTCGAACTCGCGGCCCTGGAGGCGGTTGGCGGTGTCCACGGTGACGGCCGTGAGGCCGCGTGCGGTCAGCCGGGACCGGACCGCGTCCGTCTGGACCGTGCGCGCCGTGCCGATCGCCAGGCGGGACTCGGCGAGCGGCTCGCCGTTGACCAGGGCACCACGCTCCAGGAGACGGGCCGCCGTCGCCGCGAGAGCCTCGGCGACCTCGGGGTCGTCGTCGAGGGTGTGGCGGGCGGGCAGCTCCAGCAGGCCCCAGCCGGACTCCGCGGCGCGGGCCAGAACGGTGTCCTGCGGGCTCGCACGGTGGGCGGTGCTGGTGTACGTGAGGACGCGGTCGGCGGCCTTCGTACCGGAGGTGAAGGGGGAGAACGGATAGAACGCCTTCTCCACCAACCGCGCCGCCATCTCCGGCAGCCGCCAGGAGACGGGCAGTTGGCGGCGCTCCAGATCCGCGTTGTGGGCGAGAGTGACGTCGACGGCGTTGCGCAGCGGATCCCAGGTCAGACCGTGCCAACGGTCGGTCTCCACGGTGGCGAACGGATCGAGCTGGCCGGGGTCGCCCACGAACAGGACCTGTGAGTCCTCCGGACCGAACAGCGGAGCCGTCGCGAGCAGGGCGTCCGAGCGCATCTGATACGCCTCGTCGACGATGGCCCAGCGCCACGGGGCGCACTTGTCGACTTTCACGTACGACCACTTCTTCGCCGTGGAGACCACCACGGGCAGGTCGCGCAGATCGGCCACCTCCTTGCTGCCCGCCACATTGGTGTGCCGCCGCACGCGCTCGGGCAGTGTGAAGTCCTTCGCGTGCAAGCGGCCGAGTGTGAGATGCGGGTACTCCCGGGCGATGCTGTCGACCAGGTCGTCGACCTGTTCGTTGGTCTGCGCGACGATCATGAGCTGGTGCCCGGCCGCCGTGAGGTGGCCGGCGGCGCGCTTGACGAGCGTGGACTTTCCGGCGCCGGGAGGGGAGTCCACGACCACACCCCGGCCTGTGGTGGTGTCCAGGCTCGACAGGATGTCCGCCACTGCCCTGTCGGCGCGGGCACCGGGCGTGGTGTCGGTTTCGGGTACCGGGACGGCTGTCATTCCCAGATCTCCTCCGCGTCGTCTTCTGTGGGCTCGTACGGCTGCGGCGGACCACCGTGCGTCCACGGAGTGTCCTCGTCGGCAGGCAGGACGGACGGCATGCTCTGGGGGTCGGCCGAGGTGTAGGTGACGGTCTCGCCGACCTCGGCCAGCGTGCCCGGAGGAGCCGGAGGTTTGCTCTTCCTGTTGAATCCGCCGTTCAGCTGGACCACCACGACATGGGCGGCACCGTCCGGCAGGACCTCGACGATCTCGGCCTTCTGACCGGGGCGCGCCGGGGACTTGACCTCATCGCCCGCACCGAGGCGTACCGGCAGCTCGCTGCGCACGGTGATCGTCGGCCGCCACAGCGTGGACCCGGGGCGCGCACCCGGGACGAAACGGTCCTCGTCCCGGGCCACGACCTCACCGGTGAACGCCTCGCCCGTCAGCTCGTACTCCGCCATCATCAACGGGTCGTCGTACGCCCGCTCGGCGTCGTACCGCGCCCTCGCCTCCTCCAGGCGCGCGAGCCGCCTGGCCGCCCCGACCGCGTGGTCACGGCGGGCCTGCGGGCGGCCGTCGTCGTCGAGATAGGCGACGTACTCGGAGAACAGACGCCGGTCGTACGCCCATCGCTCCGTGACGTGCCCGCCGGCCGGCAACGCGCGCAGCAGGTCCACGCCACGCCACACCAGCTGCCAGGTCGGCAGCATCTGGGCCTGGAGCTCGCGGTCGATCTGACGGCCGGCCGCTTCCCGTGCACGGCCTTCTCCCGCCTCGTCGTAGCGTGACATCAGCTCGTCCAGGGTGCGGTCGAAGACCGGGTCGGTCGCCGGTCCTGCGGGCGGCCACACCACAGGGTCCTCAGCCTCCAGGGCGGCCTCGGCGCCGTCGCGTCCGGGAGGCGGGTCGATCCAGGCGAGCAGCGACGCCAGATGCGAGTCCTCCGACGGACTCTGCCCGGTGGCCCAGTTGGCGGCGAGCAGTCGGGTCGTGGCCTGCAGCAGGCAGGAGCCCGGGAACTCCGCCCGGTCGGCGAACCAGGTCAGCCACTTGCCGAGGGCGGGCACCGACGGGGCCACGGCGTGCGGCCCCTCCACGGAGCGCAGCCTGGTCAGCCGGCCGAGCCGGCGGAGGTAGGCGATGCCTTCGCCGTTCGGCACGAGGAGCTGTGGCGCGCGCAGGAACCGTCGGCGCTCCTCCTTCTCCTTGCCGCGCCCGACGGTGTACATGTCCGTCTCCGCCGTACGGCACGTCTCGATGTACGGCAGCAGGAGCTCCGCGAGACGCTCGACGAAGCGGAACCGTTCGGCGCGATCACGGGGTTGCCGTACCGTCAGCAGCACGGGGCGGGCCGGGTCCGTTCCGGCGAGGGCGGCCAGCGGAGCGCAGGCCTCCCCGGCGAGTCTCAACGGCACCAGGACGAAGGGGCGTTCTTCCAGGTGCTCATGACGTACCGTCGTCAGTCGTTCGGCGTGTCCGGTCTCGGTGGCCCGCAGGGCGGCCACGGCGGCGAGCGTGCTCATGCGACATCACCTCGGCGCAGACGGCGCAGCCGGTCGGCGGCGCGCAGTCGGGTGACGGCGGCCGCTTCGGCGGCCCCCGGCGCGTGCACTCCGTTGAGATAGCCGAGGGCGGTGCGGGTGGAGTCGACGCCGGGAAGGGCGTTGCGCACCGTGCTGCCCAGCCGGGCGGGGGAGGCGCATGCCGTCGCCTCGTCCCGGCAGTAGCGGGCCATCTCGCAGAAGGACAGGCAGTCGGGCGTGTAGGAGGCGTCCAATGCCCCTACCGATGCTTCGAGTTCGGCCCTGTCGCGGTCGGTGTCGAGGGTGGCCGACGGCGGGAGACCGAGCGCCAGCCGGTCGGCGCGGCGCAGCCGGGTCAGCTGGAAGCGCAGGGCGTCGAGCTCCTGCCGGAGGTCCACCAGACGGCCGTAGGGTCGGTTGGAGAAGTCCTTCGGGCAGATGAGCAGGAATTCGTGGGCGATCTGCCCGGGGTCCAGGCCGAGTTCTTCGAAGACGTGGTGCAGCGCGAGCACGGACACGGCGGCCTGTTTCGCGGTCTGTGCGACGGCTGTCGGGTCCGCCTGTCCGTCGATCGCGGGGAACGAGCGGATTTCGCACACGTAGAACTTCCCGCCGACGCGGTGGGTCAGGGCGTGGGGCTCCAGGTAGGCGGTCTGTCCGGCGACTTCCAGGGTGAGAACGGGCCGGTCGAGGATCAGGCGCGCGTCGTTGCCGGAGGCCAGGCGGCTCAGGAGCCGGTGGGTTTCCTTGGCCCGCCGCACGACAGAGGGGTCACCGTCCACCTCGTTGAGGTCGGCGACCGCGGCTTCTGCCACGGGGGCGTTGAGCTGTTCGCGCAGCAGGCGGATGAGCTCGGCGTAACTGCCCCACTTCACCAGCGCCTCGAAGGCCTGCTCGCGGGCTATCGCGAAGGGGGACCGGCCGAACCGCGGCTCGTGGCCCATGCGTTGGGCGAGGGCGGCCTTGTCGATGCCGGCGGCGTCCAGGACGGCGCGGCGGGAGCAGGCCGGATTGGCGGTGAGAGCGGTGATCTTGCGCGCGGTGTAGGCCTGCGGGGGGCGGGGGCCGCGCAGTGTGGCGAGCCTGCCGTCGCGGGGTGCTAAGGGGTGCTGCGGGGGCATCTTCTCTTCTTACACGGGGTTCTGTGGTGGCACCGGGCGATTCCGGTGCGCAATTCAGCGAGTTGTGCCCCCGGCGTCGCGCAGGGCGTTGTGCAGTGGTGCCGCTCCGAAGAGTTGCTGGACGTCGGTGAGCCGGTCGCGCGCGCGATCCGCGGCTGCTCGTCGCTGAGCGTCGTCCGACTCCTGATGGACCGCGGCCTCGGTGTGCGCTGCGGAGATCACCCGCTCGGGATCGAGGTCGTCGGTGTCGTACGCGCCAGGGATGTTGAGTGCGAAGCGGCGCAACAACTGCCAGGCGGCGTCCGACGGGGGATGTCCCGCGGCGCTGAGCCGCCGGATCTGCTCGGCGGTGCCGACGGCGTGGGTCAGGAAGTCGGCGCGCTGGCTGAGCGGGGCGATGATGCGCTGCTCCAGGGGCCAGACCGATACGGCCAGCAGGCCGCGGGCGGGTGTCAGGCGGTCGTGGTTGAGGGCCGCGCAGATGTAGTACGGGCGGGCGTACCCCTGGGCGCTGAAGGAACGTTCCTCGTCGCGGCGGAGCGAGGCGAGCCTGGTGGCGACGAGCGGCTCGGTGAAGAACGCCTCGTACACGGACGAGATGAGCTTCGGGGAGGCCGGCGCGCCGAGCAGGGTGAGGGACTGGTGGACCTGCTCCCGGATGGGAACGGCACCCTGCACGGAGCGTTTTTCCTGCTGGGTCCGCCAGGCCGGAGGTGCCACTGGTGCTGGTGCTGCTGCGGGCAGGGCGGCGCCGCGCGCGGCCCGCTCCTCGCCGGGGGCGCCCTCGGCCGCCTCCTCGGCGTCAAGTGCCCGCTCCCAGGCGGCCTCCACCTGGCGCAGCTCACCGCGGATACGGGAAGCGGCGACGGAGTCGCGGGCGCGCCGCGCCTCGCGCAGCCGGGCGCGCAGCCGCGACAGGCGCTCCTCCAGATCCTCCAGCGATGCGGTCATGGGCGCAGCGTACCTTCTCGGCCATTGAATTCCAAGAACCTCCAAAGTGTTCCAAGATTCTGCGCTACGCTCGTGCCGAACGGCCGGCCGAGAACCCGGCCGGGTCGGCTGAACTCTGCGTTCCCGCAGGAGGGTTGGGGCATGGCGGACTGTGCGGCATGGCACATACGGCAATGGATGACGGGGGACGAGAGCCTCGTGCGCATCGGGCCGGGGACCGGGTCGGGCACGGAGGAGACGCTCGGCTGCCCGGCCCGCGACGCGGCCAAGGCCCGCCCGGGGATCAGGACCCGGGTGCCGTCGAGGCTGCCCCACGAGCACCTGGAGACCTTCACCCTCGGCCCGGTGTGCGAGGTCCTGGACCTGATCGAGTTCGACGGTGAGCCGCTTGAGCGGGCCCTCGACGCGCTGCTCGACCGGCCGCGGCCTCTCCACCCCGGACACCTGGCCTACGCCGAGCACGCCGTCCGGCTCTACGCGGGCCACCCGGACCCGCAGGGACTCATCCCGGTCAAGCCGTACTGGGTGGTGCGCAAGGACAACGGACGGCGCTGGGAACTGTACGCGTGGTGGCGCCGCTACCAGTCGGCCGACGGCAGTGTGCGCGAGTACCGGAGGCTCAGGCACGCCGACGCGCGTGAGTCGACGCCGGGCGAGATCGCGATCGCCGCGTACACTGCGGCGTTCGGCTCCAGCGCCTCGTGGCCGCGCCACTGGTCCCAGGAGTTCACCCTCCACGCCTCGCCGTCGCGGCCCACGCACGTACGGATCGTCGAGGTCGGGCTGGGGGACGGCTCGCGGAGCGTGGAGTTCGAGGGCACCGTGGACGAGGCCAAGGCGTACTACGACGCCCATGGCGACGCCCACGTGAGGAGCGTGGTCAAGGGCGGCCCCGAACGGCCCGGCCCTGCCTGCGTCGACTGCAAGCAGTTCACCGGGTGTGGCGCCGTGCGCCGCTCACCGGGTGCCCTCGCCCTGCCCTCCCGCGGACTGCCGCTGCGCAAGGTCTCGGTCAGCGACCTCCGGTATCACGCCGTCTGCCCCGCTCAGGGATTTCTGCGGTCCTTGCACCTTCCCCGGCCCGACGAGTACAGCGATGCGGCCAAACTCGGCCAGGCCGTGCACGGATGGATCGAGGCACTGCACCGGCGTGACGGATGGCCCGCCTGCACGATGGCCGACATGCCCGCCGCGGGGGAGAACTGGACCCAGGGCCGGTGGCAGGTGCCCGACGAGGAGGCCGAACTGGGCCGCAGGATGCTCCTCCACCACGTGGACGCCTGCCCGTTCCAGGACTCCGGTCTCGTCGAGCGGGCCGAGCCCGAGTCACTGCGCGTCGTCCACGACACCGCCGCTCAGGCCCTCGTCGTCGCCAAGCCCGACCTGCTCTACCGCGAGGACGGCTCCTGGGTGTGGCGAGAACTCAAGACGACGCGCACACCGTCCCGCCGGTCCGGTGACCTCCTCGACACATATCCCCAGCTCGCCCTGGCCGTCGTGCTGCTGGAGCAAGGAGCGCTGGGCGGCGACCCCGACGGTTCCAGGGTCGAAGTGGAGATCCTCAGGCCCGACGGAGCCGATCCCCACGTGATCGACCCCACGGACCCCGAACGTCTGACGAAGGCACAGTCCGTGCTCCGGCGGTATGCCGGCCCCTGGCGAGCGGACCACACGTGGGAGGCCAGGCCGGGCCGCCACTGTCGCTCGTGTCCGGTATCGCGGTGGTGCGCGAGCGCCGCGCCCGGTGACGACATGGAGGAGCAGGCATGACCGTACGTGACACGCCGGGCGTACCGTTCGGGCCCCGCGGTCCCGGCGCGGCACCCGAAGCGGCCGAGGGCGCGGACGAGTTCCTCCTCCGGCAGATCGCCGGAGCCCTGGCCTTCCTGTCCCGGCTGTGCACCGTGCCCCATCCCGTTTATCCGGCCAAGGTGCAGAACGCGTACAACCGGCTCGTCCTGCACTGCCTCCGCCGCGGGGAGGAACCTCCCGGCAGTATCCCCGAGATGGTCCGCTGGGCGTGTGAACGGCCGTTGCCGGAGTGGCCGCTGGACCTGCCCGACGAGGCGAAGTCGCTCACCGGACCGCTTGTGGACCCCGAGTCCCGGCTACCGCACCAGTCGTGTCTCGAATGGGAAGTGAACGCTGCCGATCCGGCCGCCGAACTCTTCGAGAACCAGCGGATCCTCGAAGCCCTCGCCGTGTGCAGGGCCGCCAGGAACCCCCAGGCCTACACCGCGTTCCGGTCCCTGCTCACGAACCGGCCGGTTCTCACCGGTGTCGACCTCGCGCTGCTCGGCGGGAACGCGGAGTTCGGCATGCTGCTCCACCACATCATCAAGCAGTGCTACGAGCCGGTGCCGGCCTCCTACCTCGGCGACGACGGGACGTACCGGCAGTGCGGACGGTGCCGTTGTCTGATGGTGCCCTTGCCCGACGGATCGCACCGGTGCGAACTGGACCGCTGCCGTCGTGACGTCACGAGTCATGCCGCAACACTCCTGCGTGCCGACCAAAGCGGTCTCCACCAGCTCAGCCGCCCCCTGCGGATGTTCGTCACCAGTCCGGGGATCGCCGAGACCGACATCGAAGCCGCCCTGAGGACGAGGTTCGGCATCGTCGCCGAGATGTGGCCCAACTATGACGCGTACGACCTGCGTGTCCCGCTGCCCGGGCTCAGGCACTGGGCCGTGGACGTCAAGGACCGTGTGAATCCCGTCCAGTTGGCCCGTACCCTCACCCCCTTCCGCACCGACCCGCCGTACGACCGGGCCTTCCTCGTCGTACCCCACTACCGCTTCCGGGAGAACGAGGCGTACGGCCGGCAGTTCCACCGTCACCTCCCCGACGACCTGACCGGCCGCGTCACGCTCGTCGACGACCGGACGTTCCTGCGCCTTGTCGGCGAGGAAGCCGCCACCCTGCCCGGAACCGGTCGCTCGCGCAAGGAAGGAGAACGCCATGCGTGATCGCAGTGGCTGGCACCGCCGGTGCGCCCCGCGGCAGCTCGCCGAAGTGTGGCCGGACAGCCTCGGTGCCTTCCGGCCCGGGGACCTTCTCGACGTCGAGCTCGGGCTGTACCTGCTCCAGAGCGTGACGCCCACCCGCGCTGCCATCGATGTGTGGCCGCTGCTCGGGGGCTATCCCTACAGCGAGGCGTTCGGTGATGTGGACTCCGACGGGCAGCGCGTGCGCATCCTGCGCGCCCGCCACCACTTGTGGGACCTCAGACGGGGACGTGCCTGGACCGAGGCACTCACGGCCTACCTGGACGTACCGCAGCACCTGCGCGGATACGACGTCGAGGGCATGGATGCGGTCCCACGCCGCCGTGAACCCGCCCGCGCGGCCCGGCGATTCGAGGTCTTCGAGGAACTGCTCACCCAGGCACCCGCGTTCGCGACCCGCCACATCCCGCTCGCCGAGGCGGGGGAGCACACCTTCCGGGCACAGGAGCGTGTCCACTCCGTCGAGTTCACCGAGGAACTGCTGACCGGCTCAAGTCCGCGCTCCCATGCCCTCGACGCGCGTCCCGCCGGGGACGGAGCGCCCCTGGACGTCACCTGGACGGAGCTTGAGAAGGCCGCCGCGGCGATGGACGCGGCCGAGGCAGCCGCACCGGACGGCACCCGCAACAGTTGGCTCCGGCGACTGCGCCGCGCCAAACTGCTCGTACGTGACGATGAACTCGGCCGCTTCACCCAGCAGGGCCGGCTCAGGATCGACCGGCTGCTGCACATGGTCGGCATGGTCGGCGCGGGGAAGTCCACGATCCGCGACATCCTCACGTACCACCTGGTCACCTGTTCGCCCCGCCGCGTCACCATCGTGGTCGGCGATGTCGCCGAGACCCTCGCCGTTGTCGAGCAGTTCTCCCGGCTCGGGGTGCGGGCCGCGCCGATCCTCGGCCACTCCACACGCGAACGCAACATCAGCCGCCTCCACCGCCGTACCGCCACGGCCGGCGCCACCACCATGCTCGGCCACGACCACGCCGGCTTCGCGTACCTGAGCAGTGCCTGTCCCGTGGACGTACTGCGCGGCATGGAGGCCCGCAGGCCGCTCGGTATCCGGGAAGCGCCCTGTCTCGGGCTGTACACCGTCCCGGGGCAGGAGGAGAGCGCCTCCGACCCGCTGCTCGACGAAGAGTTCCCGGCCGGCTGGACGGCGGACCGGCCCAAGCCGCAAAGGCGCCTGTGCCCGCTGTGGAACCGCTGTCCGCGGCACCAAGGCGCCAGGGACCTCCTCGACGCCCAGGTCTGGGTCGGCACACCGGCCGGTCTGGTGCACAGTTCCGTGCCACAGCACCAGCACGACGAGCAACTTCGGTACCTGGAACTCGCCTGCCGCCTCAGCGACTTGATCATCGTGGACGAGGCAGACCGGGTGCAGACGCACCTCGACACGGCTTTCGCCCCGGCCAGCACACTGGTCGGCACATACCCCAACTCCTGGTTCGACGAGGTCGCCGTCCACAAGTTCCAGCAGATGGCGCGCGACGGACGGCTCCAGCTCTCCGCACGCGATGTCGACGACTGGACCAACGCGGTCAACACCGTCAGCGCGGCCACTGACCGGCTCTACGCCCTGCTGGTGAAGGACGACCAGCTCAGGCGATGGATCAGCATCGACTACTTCAGCGCCTTCACCCTGCACAATCTGCTGATCGACAGCTGGTTCCCCGGGCGCGAACCGGGCCGGCGGCCACTGCCGTCGGCACGGCTGCTGGACGAGGCACTGCTGCGCTTCCGGGACGACCCCCTGCACGAGCAGCAGAGCAAGAGCGACGACGACCAGGTGACCCCGCTCGTCAACACTTTCGTGCACCTCACCCTGGAGCTGCTTCACGCACCTCAGGGCTCCCGCACCCGCGAGCGGCTGCGGGACACCCTCACCAGCGTCGTCGGCCGAGACTCCGGCGTACTCGACCGGATGGACGTCCAGGCCCGACGGTTCGAGTTCACTCTGATCCTCGCCGCCCTGCACAGCCGCCTCGACTTCATGACCACCCTGTGGCCCCGGGTCGAAGCCGCCCTCAACCTGGAAAACGCCTCCAACGTGCTCTCCCGTCGGCCTCCCAAGGACTACGAAGCCGTCATCCCCGAATCGCCCATGGGCAACGTGCTCGGCTTCCAGTTCCGTCACGACGAGCGGGAGCGCGACGGAGACCGCAGTGGTGAGCTGCGCTTCTTCCACTGCAACGGGGTGGGCCGCGAATTGCTCATGCGGCTCGGCGACCTGTGCCTGGTGGACGACAGGCCCGCCCCGCACGTCCTGCTCATGTCCGCCACCAGCTGGTCCGGCACCTCCACCAGGTATCACCTGCACGCTGAGGTCGGCGCCGTACTGCGCCCCCGGGACGAGGAAGTCGCCGCGGTCCTCGGCACCGAGTTCCGCAAGGAGTTCCTCTACTGGCCCGGCGGTGACCGTCCCCGCCCCGTGCGCCTGTCGGGCTGCGACCCCGAGGAACGTCCCCAGGCACTCCTGGAGATGCTGCGCCAGCTCGCTGTCCCCGACCGCAGTCTGCCCGACTCGGTCAGCATGCTGGACGCCGAGCTGGCCGAGATCGACGCCCCGGACCGGCGCCGCATCCTGCTCCTCGTGGGAAGTTACGAAGAGGCGCGCCGAGCCGCCGAGTACCTCCATCAGATTCCGGAGTGGAACGGCCGTGTCGTCCAACTGGTCTCGGACGACGCGGACGCCGACACCGCCTGGACCCGGATGCCCGAGGACACCGCGGTGCGCATCCTCCAGCGGGGGGATGTGAAGTCCTTCCCCAGGCTGGAGGGCGACGTCCTCGTCGCGCCGCTCCTCGCGGTCGAGCGCGGACACAACATCGTGCTGAAGACGGGCGAGGCGGCCATCGGAAGTGTCTACTTCCTGGCCCGCCCACACCCCCGACCCGACGACATCTCGCTCGCCGTTCAGTCCATCAACGACTGGGCGTTGCGCCAACTCCGGGATATCGGAGGCGAGTTCACCCAAGGCGTGCTGGCGGGGGCGACTCCCCACCAGGCTGCCGTCGGCTTCCGCAGCCGTGCTCGCCATCGCTGGAACCGCTTCCTCACCCGCCGCCTGGCGTGGTCCAGCCTCCGCGACGACGAGAAGACCGCCTTCACCTGGGACCAGCTCGTGGTGATGTGGCAGGTCATCGGCCGGCTCGTACGCGGAGGTGTGCCCGCTCGGGTGGTCTTCGTCGACGCCGCGTTCTCACCGCGAGAGGCCGGATTCCAGGCCACGGACACCCCTGACACCAGTCTGCTGTCGAGCATGCGCGCCGTGCTCGCGCCCTACTTCGACGAGGGGCCCGACACCGGGACGGGGCCGGACATCTCGCCGATCGACAAGTCGCTCGTGCGTGAACTGTACGAACCGCTCTACCGCGCACTCGTGGACATGGGCTGACGGCCCCGCGTTCCCGTTCTTCCGGACCACCAGAGGAGAAGCACCATGTCGTACCACCACGTGCGGACCGCGGCCTGCATGCCCGATCCGACGCGGGGACCGTGCACCGTCGACCTCCACACCCTTTCCCTGCCCGCCGCTTGGGAGGAGCCGCTCCAGCGCCTCCACCACCACGGGCTGCCGGAGGAACGACGAGCAAGGCGCCGCATCCCCACCAGGGACATCAACCAGCTCATGCGCGCCACTGCCCCGGACGTCCTCGCAGTCGATTCCACGGCCACGTTCGGCGCGGACCGGCCCTGGCTGTACTGCTCACGGCCCTACCCCACGCCCGTGACGAACCTCTACGTCGCCACCTGGCTCAAGAGCCTCCGGCGGAATCCGGACGACCCGGAGACCATCCGTCTGCTGATGGACTGCTTCCGCGACCTGGACACCGGTTCCCTGAGCTGGCAGCCCAGCAGGGTCGACCTGCTCGAACAACAGGTGTCGCCCGGCGGAACCGCCCTGCCGGCCCCGCACGTGTACCGCCTGCTGCCCGACGAACTGGCAGCGCGGATCGCGGATCAGGGGCCGTACGAGCACGGAGGCCGGCAGCTGACCTTCCAGCAGGTCGCCGGTGTCGCAGGAGCGCGCGGCGCCGGAAGCGGTGGCGCGGAACTGATGTCGTGGCCGCCGATCGAGTACGTGCCCCGAGGCAGGAGCGGCGACGGCAGGACCGCGTACTACTCGGCGGTGATCCGTGTCGCCGTGCGCAGTGCTCCGTTCTCCCCGGTGCCGCGTGTCCACCTCAGTGCCGGCGTCCGTCGGTTCGTCACGGGAAAGGTGTGGATGCCCTACCGCAAAGGTGTCTCCGTCTACCTGCGGCCGGACAGCTCCCTCGTGCCCGACGGCCCCGCACCGCGGCGCTTCTCGGTGGCCATGCTGCAATGGCGCGACGGAACCACGAATTGGCGGCAGGGCGGCACGGAGGGCATGCTCGCCGCCGTCACCGCTCTCGACGGGCTGCCATCGGTCGACCGGCTGGTGAAGGAGGCGGACCACTGGATCGGCGACAGCCCGGACGGGATCCGGCTGGCGGTCGGCCACCAGGCGGCGATGGGCAGGCACACCATCAACACCGGGCTGATGCCCAGTGAACGCCGCCGCCTGATCGAGTGGGCGGAGGAGGCGCTGGCTCCCGAGTTCGTCCCGGTACCGAAGCTGGAGCGCAGCCGGTACGCCCGCCCCCCGAAGCGCCACCTCGTGAAGCTTCCTTCCATCCCGAAAGCCGCCTCCCCCGAGAAGCTGGCAGCCATCCTCGCCGAGTCCGCGCGGACCGAGGCGGAGAACGCGAGGGTACGCCGCGAAGCGCTCGCACCGGCGCTGGACGGCTCCGACCTCGTCTGCGTGGTGCTCCACCAGACCGACGACATCAGGGACCGGATCGTCGCCGCCGCCGAGACGGGACTCGGCTTGGGCGAGCCCAGGCACGAGGAGGGCTCGGACACCTGGGTGTGGGAGACCGAAGAACTCACGGTGCGGCTGCACGCGCGACCGCTGGGCGCGCTGGGCGCCCCGCTCGGAACGGACCGAGCGCCACATGCCGGCCAGGAACACGATGCGGCCATCCGGGAGCGGCGCATCCGGACGGCCGAGGCCATGGCGAAGATCCGGGAGGATGTGCCCGGAACGCGGATCGCCTTCGTGGAACTCGAATGGGGCGAGATGTTCCAGGGGGCCAAACGGCGTGCCGATCCCAAGCACGCGATCCGTCTGGGGTGCGCGGACGCCGGCCTGGTAACCCAGTTCATCCGCCCACTGGACACCAGGACGGACAGGGAGGAAGCCGAAAAAGAAGCGGTCATGCGGGCCGAGGCGGCCTGGGCGGACGGACTGCGCCAGACCGGCATGCGCCTCGTCCCCCGGCACACACTCGGCGACGATCGCATCCCTGAGGACCTCAACCAGCTCGCTTTCCACTTGGTGGAGCGCCGGGCGGACGGGCCCACGGGTCACGCCCAGTTCACCCCCGTCGCCGTACTGCTGCGGCCGGGGGCCAAGTGCGTGCTCGGATGCAGCCCGGACACGCACGGGTGGGTGCCCTATCCGGAACTCCTCAGGGCGCTGACCGGGCGAGTACGGGACGAAGACCTCAAGACCGAGGCCCAGCAGTCCGCTGTCACCGCGGCCTTCATCAAGAACACCCTGGCCAAGCTCCGCAGCAATCCGACCCTTGTGCTGGCCCATGCCCAGGACCTTCGCAAGAGGTGGCCGTGGCTGAGGAACAGCGGCCTGGAACCGGACCGGATCGGACTCGACGGTGGGCCGACGCAGCGGATCGGGCTCTACGGGAAGCGACTGCGGGTCGTCAGGGTCGCCGACAGCGGGCGGGAGGAGACGGCCCAGTGGTGGGCCGAACGGGAGGAACTCGACGAAGCCCTGTCCGGGCAGCGGCGCGGCGGCTTCGCCATGGGGCTGTGGGTGCCCAGGACGCCGGGTGAGTCCGGCCGGGTCTTCTACAGCACGGCGGACAAAGCGAGTACCCAGACGAAGCTGACGAACGACGACGCGAAACTCACTCCGCACGTCAACGCCAACGGCAAGAACTCCTACCGCCCGACGGCGAACGCCTGGAACCCCGAACTCCTTGAGCTCACCGTGGCCTGTCTCCAGCCGGGAGACGACCCCGAGGCATGGGCTGCCTTCGTCCATCAGCAGCGGATCTGCAAGGACGACTACCGGGATGTGCTCGGACTCCCCCTCGCGCTTCATCTGGCCCGGCTCACCGACGAATACGCACTACCGCACGACGAGGAGGAGGTAGTGGATCCCCTGGCCGAACGGGCTGCGGCAACCTCGCGGAAAGACAGTCCTCGGCAGCTTTCCTTCCACTTCGAGGAGGAAGCGGACGGCGGGGCGGAGGAGCCACTGGAGTAGCTCCCCCGACCCGTGGCGATGCCGCGCTTGATTTCCAGGTCGGCGGCGACACGGCCGGCCATGTCGCGTCGGCGACACACGGCCATGGTGCCGCTGGGGTCGCGTACGGTGCCGTCCCCGGCGGGCCGCGTGATGTCCGTGCGCCACTGTTTGAGGGCGTCGGCGAGCTGCGTGATCTCGTCCGTCCAGTCGGTACATGCCATGAGTTCGGGAGCGGGGCCGCGCAGGAGGGAGCGGGTGTGGCATTTTGAATGCCATACTGGCGGCATGGCTGAAGAAACCGAGTTCGCTCCCGGTGACGGCCCCACGAGCGGGATCTCCGTCACCTTGACCACGGGCACCTTGCAGGCCATCCGCGAGCGGGTCGGCAGGCGCGGCGTCTCCGCGTACCTGGAGCAGGCCGCGCAGCGTCAGATCGAGCGTGACAACCTCGATGAGCTGATCGCTGCCTTCGACGAGGCGCATGGTCCGGCCGATCCGGAGGCGGTGGCGGCCAAGCGGGCCAGGCTCACGAGCCGGACGCCCGAGGCCGGGGCGGCTGCGTGAGCGGCGCCCTCGTCCTGGACAGCGAGGGCCTCGCCAAAGCCGTACAGCGCGACCGGGAAGTGCACGAGTGGCTCACAGCGGCTCGTGACGCGGACCTCCCGGTCGTCACCTCGGCCGCGGTGCTGGTCGAGGTCATTCATCCCAGGATCAATGACGCCGCACTCAAGTGGACCCTCTCCCGCCTCCGTGTCGAGCCAGTCACCCAGGCGCTCGCGCAGTCCGCTGCCGTACTGCTGCGAGGAGCAGGGTTGCACGGCCACAAGTACGCCATCGACGCCATGCTGTGTGCGACCGCTCTGGCGCACCCGGGGCGGGTGACCATCCTGACCTCCGATGTGGAGGACATCGGGATGCTTGCTGCTGGTCATGCTCAAGTGGCGGTCGAACGAGTGTGATCGCGGATCGGCTCGGAGGGGATCAGTGAGCGGAGCTTTTCCCGAGTCTCCGGGTCCGTCGAGCAGACGATTGTCCCGACCATGCCGCGGGTCAGCAGTACCTTGTAGGTGTTGCGGATCAGCCGGTCGATCTCCTTGTCCGGGGTCGCCTTGGTGAAGGCGGGATCCTTGGACGCGGTACGGTCCACCACCCAGCGGTCGGTGCGCCAGACCAGGTCGGGACCCATGATCACGCCGGACCAGTCGTACTCGAAGCCTTGGGCGGTGTAGACGCACCCGACCTGACCGAAACCCGCGGGATCGGTGGCCCACAGCGGTGCCGGCGGTGCGCCGAGGACGGAGCGGTCGCCGTACACGTTCCAGGGCCTGGCCCAGTCGCCGATGGTCACATCAGCGGGCAGCGCTGTCATATTCGGTGTGAGCTTCGTCGTCCACTTCCAGCAGTAGCCTGCCGACATCCGGGCGCTGTAGTCCTCGGCACGTCGGGCGGACAAGAAGTCCTCCATCTCCTGAGGGGTGTCCGCGGTCAGCAGCCGGACCTTCCCGTCGGGTTCCCATGCGACGGGTCCGTTGCCTTCCAGCCCCAGCAAACCAGTGACCCACTGCAGATACGCCTCACTGCCACCGCACCGGAACTGGCTGTCCAGCTCCACAACCCTGCACTCCAGCCCCTGTTCGGCCGCGGCCGCCCGGATCTGCTGCACCGTTCCCATTTCGCCAGGACGTACCACCTGGTGCTGATCCAGCAGGAACACCGGTACACGCGCCGCGTCCATCAGTTCCCCCACCTGGGGGCGACCGGTGCGCAGCGCCGCCTTGGTGTAGCGGTTGGCGGAGGTCTTGCGCAGCCTGTGTGCCTCGTCGCAGATGAGCACGTCGAGGTCGTTGGGCTCGGCCTCCATGAAGCTGTTGAAGTAGCGGAACAGCCGCTGGACTTCGGGCTTGCGGGCGCCCGCGACTTTCCGCATCGTCTTGGTGAACGACTGGGAACCGGTCGCGTGCAGGGCGGGTATCCCGCGCCGGTAGAGCTCGCCCAGAAGGGACAGGGCGATCACGCTCTTGCCGGAGCCCGGGCCGCCTGCCACCACGATCACCTGCTTGTGATGGGACCGCCGCGCCTCCCGCACCGCGGACATCACTGTCTCGTAGGCGATCCGCTGCTCGTCCAGCAGGACGAACTGCTCCCGATCGCGCACCTCTTCAGCGGCGACGGCCATCAGTTGTTTGGACGGTCGGACCTTCCCCTGCAACAGGGTGTCCGCTGCGTCGGCTCCCGGTTTCGGGGCCAACTTCGTGCGCAGGTACTTCAGAAAGGCGCCGCGCTGCTCGCCGGTGTACATCCGGACCCGTTGATCCTCCGGGACAGCGCGCAGCCCCGCGACCCCGAACTCGGTGGCGTTGTGCAGGTAGGCCACGCCCGCGACGGACTCCGGGGCCTGCTCCAGCGCTCCGTTGAACGACACCAGGTAGTCGCAGTAGCCCCGTACCTGCTCGATGGGGTTCAGGACGGGGGCCGGGTACGCGTCGATGCGGCACCGCAGCGGATCGCCCTCCTCCGGGTACGCGCTGCTCCACTGCTTCAGTTCCACGATCACGTACGACGGTCCCCCGGTGACCGGGTGGACACCGGCCAGTATCACGTCGGCGCGTTTGCTGGTCAGCGGCAGTCCGTACTCCAGCAGCATCTCGACTTCGCCGAGCCCGGCTTCGACCAGTGCGTTGGTGAGTGCGGGGATGCTTCGTTCCCAGGAGCGTTGCTCGGACAACTGGGGGCGGTGGCCGTGCTTGTGCAGGAAGTTCTCGGTCAGGAGCTCTGCCAGTCGTCCTTCAAGGCGGGTGCGGTCGGCCAACGATGCCGCGGACTCACGGAACAGCAAGAAAATGCCCCCAGGCAGCACGAAGTAACTCGTGCGGGTGGGGGCATGTCCTTCGGTTCCACGGAAGTGGAGCGGAAGCCCGTCGGGCCGCTGAGATGGTCGTCGTCATTTTAGGGCAGGGTGCGGATCACGCATCCGGAGCGAGGGAGCCGATCTCGTCGGGCGAAGGTTTCACAGGCTTCAATGCCGCCGGTTCCGGCCTCCACCGACGACCGGTGCGGAGGCCGGAACCGGGTGCTCAGTCCACGAGCACGGCTCGCCAGTACCGGTGCACGACCTCGCGATAGGCGGTGTGCGAGGGATGGCGTCCGCTGTGCGTGAAGGCCCAAGTGCGCGCCGTCTCGAACTCGTTGCAGGGCCCGGACCGGTCGAAGCACACGATGCATTCGAGGTCGTGGGAGACCCACGGCAGGGCCGGGACCTTCGCCCGATGGATCCTCCAGCGGGCGAACCGGACGACGGACCGGGTCACTTGCCCCACCTGCCCCTGCCGTCCGAGCTGTCCGCGTTGGCGGCCTGCACCTTGGCTTTGAGTCTCTCGGTGTCCGTCGCGGGACGGACGTCGTCCGGCCGTACGTCCCACTCGCGGCCTCCTCGGAGCGGGCGTAGCTGGACGTACGGGCCTTGGTGCCCCATCACTTGTCCGATGCGGTCCTGGCGCAGGTCGACGACGTACGAGCCCTTGGCCGGCCGTTGCTCGTGTTCGGGGGCTTCGCGGTGCGCGGTGTCGTTCATCGGTCGGCCTCCGGGGGCGGGCGCGGGGGCGGACTCGACGGGCGGGCAGTGACGGAGGTCGATGCCGTGCGCGGTCGCCCGGAGGACAGAGTTGTTCTGGACCGGGGCGAGTTGTGCGCAGCCGCAGGGACTCTGGGGCGCGGACGTAGGCGACGGGGGAGAGGCGGGATCCATCGCGGGGCTGCTGGCGATGTTGTTCGTGGTGCGGCGGCGGGAGGCGATCGGGCGGAGGACTCTTCTCCACCAACTGAGCCATCGGGGGCTAGAGTCGGACATGTCAGCGCTCCATGTCAGCGTTGGCCACGCCCTGGGGGCCGGTAGGACGGCCTCCAGGGCTCTGAGTGGCCCAGTCTGCTGAAGCTGACAGGCTCCAGTGTTCCCGATTCGGGAACACTGGAGCCGTAACCCGCCTACATGCCCACCCAGGCGGCGAGCGAGGCCAGCCCCTGGGGCGCGCGGCGCTGGCGACGGACAAGAACCGCGATCGTCTCCCGCATCAGCGGGTGGTACCGGGCCTGCTGCGGAGCGACCTCTCTGGCTCGGTGCAGTGCTCTCTCGGCTGCTTCTGCCTTGCCCATCTGCGAGTAGGCCCGCGCCATTTCGATGTGGTACCGGCCGACGCGCATCTTGGGGTGGTCCGGCGGGAAGTGGAGCTTCTTGGCTGATTTCATGGCGGCCCCCAGCTTTCCCAGCTCGACTGAAGTGGCTACGTCGAAGTGGGCCACGTTCGTCAGTCCGAACGAGGCCCAGTAGACCCGGGGAACATCACGACCGATGTGCCTGGCTGCCTTCCTGGCCAGTTCGAGGTGTCCGGTAACAGCGTCTTCGTTCTTCGCTTGCGCTGCAGCAATAGCCCCGGCCAGATACAGAGTTCCGGAAACGGCAGTGGCGGAAGTCGACTGAGGGGCGTCGCACTGTGCTACGAGCTGGTGTCCACGGTCCAGAACCTTGAGCGCCAGCTGATTGTTGCCCCGCCGGAGCAGCATGCTGCTGCGCTTGCTCAACCGCAGTGCCAGCAAGAGAGGATCCTCGGCTTGCTCCGCCATCCAGCCCATCCGCTCAAGGGCGACAGCTGCAAGCTGATGGTAGCCAAGCCTGTAGGCGAACTCGTAGGTCACCCAGTAGCACCAGCTGAGGCACATGGTGGCTTGCCGCCGGTCCGGAGAGCTTTTGGGCAACAGGCTGACGGCGGTGGTCAACTCGCTCAGCAGTCCGGGCAATTTCTCGCCGATGCCTCTGTATTCCGTTGCACAGGCACCGAGACAGATCCTGTCGACCTCTCGGGAGATCTCCCTCACCGGCCGTGGCGTGATGCCCAGATCGGGGCCAAGGTCGTACAGATCCAGTGCGTCCGACAGCGGCGCGATCATTCGGTCCAGCTTGTCCTGCCGCATCTCCGAGACGTAAGGCTGCCCGTTGAGTATTGCCACGTCCACTTCCAGCACGCGCGCAACTGCCGCCACGATGGCTGGCGTTGCTGGAGTGAGACCTGCTTCCACCTTGGCGATGGTTCCCCGGGCTACGTAGGCGCGCTGCGCGAGACCTGTCTGGGTAAGTTGGCGTAGTTTACGGTAGTCTGCGATTCGGGCGCCGATGTGATCGTCTGCGATGTGCGCCATACTGGGCTCCGTTCTGACCTAGACACTCAGAACACTACTCCTGCATGACCGCAGGAAAACGATCAACGGCCCTCCGGCGGAGGGTCGTTGATCTCCGCAGCTTCAGACTTCAGGTGTCCGCTCGTCGGAGCGCTGGTAGCTTACCGGGCGGTAGCGCTCCGCCCCGATGCCCAGGGAGGGCCCGGCCGCCGTATGGAGTGAGCGCGCTCTGACTTCCGGTGCGGTCCTCAGTAGCGCACCCCTCGCCGCTACCGCCATTGATCCCCGAGATCCGCCAGCAGAGCAGCCAGAGCCACCTCCTCCTCGACCCGCACCCCCAGCTCTCCCAAAGCCCGTGCCAGCTCCGGATCCCACGGTGATTCCGCCGACGCACCCGTCAGTGGCGGCAGTTGTGCCGCCGCGATGGCCAACGCGCGGTAGTCGGTGGCCATGTACCGCCAGGGGCGCCACGGCACCTGGTTCAGCAGGGCGTTCGCGATCCGGAGGCCGCCCCAGTCGAAGTCTCCGTGGTAGAGGAGGGTGGCGCCGCTGTCGTGGAGGTGGCGCAGGAGGGTCAGGGCCGCGGCGGACGGCTGGCCCTGGAGGCATACCAGGGGCGGGCAGTCGGCTCCGTGGGCATCGGCGGCGGCCGCCAGAACGGCCGGGTTCTCGCAGATCCGTACGACCGGTGCCGCCGCCCGGGGGCGAAGACGGGCGAGTTGACGAAGAGTCAGGACGCATGGTTCCCCGGCTTCGGCCATCCAGTCCAGGGCAGGAGTGCCACGAAGGTTCAGAGTGAGGACGGTCGAGGAGAGCTCGTCGCGCAGCAGTCCCGCCGACGCCCACGCGTCGCGCCGCCATGCGGCGCCGCCGCCGTCGGGGAAGCCGGTGAGGGCGCGGATGCCGGACAGCACCAGTGTGGCCAGGGGCGTTCCGTCGTCAAGGGCATGGGCGCTGCTGAGTACGCGCGCGGCGAACGCGGGCAGGGACACGGCGGGTTCGGCGGGCAGCTCCCGGAGGACCCGCGCGGTGTCGGCGGTCAGGGATCCGGCGGCTTCGGGCGTACGGGCGAGGCGCCGCACCAGGCTCTCGGTGCGTGGCCCGCCGGCCCAGTCGGCGAGGTGGGGCAGGTCGTGGCCCAGGACGCGCAGTGGCCGGCACGCCGCCTGCCAGGCGTGCGACTCGTCCTGACGGATCCGGCGAAGAGGAGTGACGGGGCCCGTGAGGGCCGCGACAGCCACCGCGAGGCCCTCGGGGCTGATACCGGAACGGCGCAGGACCTCGTCAACGGCGTCGAGCCGGACGGTCAACGACCGCCCGGCGCGCGGCGCGCGGCCCAGCAGGCGCTCGACGGCCGAGCGCTGCGCTTCGGTGGGGGCGGCCAGCGCGACGGGTCCGGTGAGGGGCTGCTCGCGTTCGAGACGCCGTCGTACCCGCTCGACCAGCCAGGCGAGATCGGGGGCGCCCAGCAGCCGGCGCAAGCGGTCGAGGTCGACTCCACCGGACGGCAGGGGACTCACGACCACAGCAGGTCCTGGCCGCCCGCGCCGCCTGTACCGCCTGCGCCGACCGCGCCGCCTGTACCGCCCGTACCACCTGAGCCGTCCACGCCGCCTACGCCCCCTGCGCCGTCCACGCCGTCCGCACCGGCAGCCCCCGCCGCAGCCCGGCCCCCCACACGCACCGGATCATCACGCCGCAGGCGCGCGGCCCCGTCCCACTCCCAGCGGGTGACCAGGACCGCCGCGACGTCATCGGTCCGTGAGAGCTGCGCGATGGCGATACCGGGCACCTGCGGGTAGCAGGCCCATTCCCGTTCGCTGGTCATCACCACATCCAGGTCGAAGGCGTGCAGCAGGCCCAGGCACTTGGCGCGCGAGTCGTCGTCGACCCCGGCGAACGCCTCGTCCAGGGTGACCAGACGGGGCGCGTGCGGATTTCCCGCGCTCGCGTAGTGCGAGGACGCGGCCGCGAACAGGGGGACCGACACGGCGAGGACGCGTTCGCCGCCCGAGGCGGGTCCGGTGGCCGGGACCCAGCGGCCCTGCTGCCGGCGCTCCACGCCGAACTCGTGCCACGTGCGGTAGTCGAGAGCGGCCGTGAGGTGTTCGAGCCAGCTGCCCGCGACGTCGCCGGTCTGCTGCTGGGCGATCTGCGCCTGGAGGAACTCGCCGACCGCCGCCCGGTCCTCGGACGTCCAGGCGTCGGCGGACTGGCGCAGTCGTTCCCGGGCCTGCGCCAGACCCGCCGGGGCCTTGCGGGACGGCCGCCACACCAGGCGCAGCTTCATGCCCGTCGAGGTGGGCCGTTCCTCCAACTCGGCGTTCATGGCCCGCACCTGACGCTCGGCCGCGCCGATCAGCTCCTGCAGCGTGCCCGCCACCTCGGTGATGAGATGGGTTTCCAGGGCCTCCCGTTCATGGGCGGACAGGATGCGCGCGAGTTCACCGACTTCGGCGGCGAGTGCCTCAGCCAGTTCGGGTACGGCGCGTTCCCGCCCCTGGTAGACGATGTCGACGACCATGCCGTCCTCGACCATGCGGGCGGACGCGGTGTGCCCGTGCCGGGACAGCGCGTCCTGCAAGGTCTTGAGCTCTTCGCTCAGGCGCCGCTGCACCCGCTCCCAGGACCCGTCGGAGTCGTCCGTCCCGGACAGTTCGGTCTCGATGGAACGCGCCAGGGTGACGGCGGGAGTGGCCGCCCACTGGCCTTCCCCGGCCGACGGCACGGCCAGTCCGGGCAGAGCCACCGCGATCAGCCCGGTACCGGCGAACCGCTGCAGACTCGCGATCGCTTCGGCGCGGGCGGACGCGGCCTCGGCGATCCCCTGTTCCAACTGCTCGATACGGCCTTCGGCACGGCTGGCCCGCCGGTCCGCCTCCGCGCGCTGTTCGCGGGTGCGACGCTGTTCGGCACCGCATGCGCGCAGGGAAGCGGTGGTCTCGGCGAGACGGCGCTGGAGTTCGGCGACGGCCGCGCCGACCGTGGAGCGCAGCGTGCTGTGACGCTCGTCGGCGGTGGTCGCCTCGCGGGCGGATTCCTCGGCCCGCAGCGCGTGCTCCGCGGCCCGCCGCCCCGCCTCTTCGGCCTCGTCGCGCTCCTCGCCCACCTGACGGGCCGCCTCGTCGCGCTCGCGCAGGACGGGCCACAGGTCGGCGAGAACGAGCGCGAGGCCGGTGAGGGCCTGGCGTACGGCGGCGAGCGCGGCCCGGTCGGCGGGCAGCCCCAAGTCTGCTGCGGTCGTGCCGAGTTCGGCTGCCGCCTGCTCGGCCGCCCGGGCCGCGTCGGCGAGCTCGGCGGCCCGCCCGTCGCGCCGGGCACGGTCCCGGCGCACGGTGTCGGCGGCTGCGGCCACGCGCGCGTACGCCTGCCTGAGCGGCGCGTCGTCGGGCACGGCGGCCAGCTCCGCGTCGAGCGCGCGACGCCGTGCCGCGACGGCCTCGGTCCGGTCGGCTGTGGCGGCCAGCTCCTCCTGGAGCGAGGCGAGTTCGGAGTGCAGGGCGGCGATGCGGGACCGGCGCGCCTCCTCACGGGCGCCCTCGCCGACGTATTCCGCGCAGGACTTGGCCCACCGGCCGGTGAGCGCGCCGACGCGGAAACGCCCGTCGGCCGCCGCCCAGGTGTCCGCGCCGCTGCCCGCGCCCAGCCCGACCGCCGTGAGCAGTCGCGCCACCGTCTCCTCGCCGACCGCCGCGGCCTGCGCGTCGCCGTGGTCCACGGCCGGGCGCAGCGCCTCGGCCAGGGACGGCCCGGGGACAGGGCCGTTCCCTGGAGCGAGCAGTACGTCGTGCCCCTCGGCGTCGAGGACCGCGCCGTCCGGGCACACCCAGGCGTCCAGCAGGCCGGACGCCTCCAAGGCCGCTTCCAGCCCGGCGCGTTCGGTGTCGCCGAGCCCTTCCCGGAAGTCGACGAGCCGCCACAGAGGGGCTCCGGCCACGTGCTCGCGCAGTCCCGGAGTGCGGGTGTGCGGTGCCTTCGGCCCGCGCTGGCCTCCGGCTTCGAGCGCGGCCAGTTCCCCCTCCATGTCCCGCAGGCGTGAGCGGAGTCCGGCCTTGTGATGCGCCAGGCCCGCCGCCTGCTCCGCGAGTTGCGCCGAAGCGGCGCTGTGGGCACGCGAGGCGTGGGTACGGGCCGGGTACGGCCCGTCCAGGTGCCGCGTCCACTCCTGGAGCTCGTCGAGGAGCCCTGCCGGATCCGGATATGCCAACTCCACGCAGGCTCCGGCGTGTTCGCGCACGGAATCCAGCAGTGCCCGGCCGGCCGCTGTCGCGGCTTCCTCCGCCTGCCGCTGTGCCCCGGCCGCGAGCGCGAGGTCGGATTCGGCGTCGTCGAGCCGTCGGGAGGCCGCGCGGCGCTCGCCGGCGGTGCGGTCGGCCCGGTCCGCCAGCTCCTCCACGTGGACGATGGTGCGCCGCCTGCGGTCCGCCGCCTCCTCGGCGGCCTCCCGGGTCGGCTCCTCGGGCAGGTCGACCAGGGCGTCCCCGGCCGCCTCCCGGGCCCGTACGACGATGTCCTCGGCCCGGTGCCGGGCCGATTCGAGCCGGTTCCCGGCCGCGCCGAGCCGCTCCAGCGCCCGCGCGTGCAGGCGTACGGCCTGCCCGTGGTCGGCTTGTGCGCGTTCGTGCGCCCGCGCCGTACGGTCCGCCTCCGCGGCCGCCTGATCCAGCTCACGGGCGCTGCGCATCTCCGGCCCCGCGCGCAGGGCCGCGTCCTGGGCCCGCAGCCGCGTCTCGGTCTCCTCCAGAACGGCGACGCGTTCCTCGGCCGCCGCCCGGTCCGCCACCGCACTGGTCCTGTCCGTCTGCGCGTCGGCAAGACCCCGCTGGAGGTGCTCGTAGCGGGAGTGCTCGCTGCGCGGGAGGCGTGCCCGCCGGCGGGAGGCGATGCGGGCGTAGCGCCGGTAGTGGTCCAGGAACGCGGAGGCGGCACGCTCCGCCTCGACGGCGGCGCGCAGTTCCTCCTTCTCCTCGTCCAGGGAACGGAAGGACTCCGCCGTGGCGGCGATGACCGCCTGGTCCATGGGAGGCAGCGCTTCGGTCAGGGCCCGGGACAGCGCGGCCTCGTTGGGGCGCTTGGACAACTGGGGCTGGCGCAACTGGATCAGCAGGTCCACGAGGGCGGCGTACCGCTGCTCGCCGAGCCCGAACAGCGCCTCGTCGACGGCCCTTCGGTACGCCTTGGCCTGGTCGTACACCATCCCGCGCCCGGCGACCGCCTCGGCGAGCCGGTCACGGGACAGAGGGGTGCCGGTCGCGTCGAGCAGACTGAGGTCCGGGCCGATGCGCTGGTCGGTCACCGCGTACCAGTGGCGGGCGATGCCGCGTCCGGTGACGGCCTTGAGCCCGCAGGCGAGCGTGCGGAAGTGGGTCTCGCCGGTCGTCCCGTCCCGGCGGCCGAACTCGATCCAGGTGTAGCCGAGCCGTTCGGGGTGAGGGTGTTCGCCGCCCAGGAGCAGGTTCCACTCCATGCGCTTGCCCGGGTCCCCATCGGGCTCGACACGGCGCGGAGTGAGGTCCCCGTCCAGCAGGAAGGGCAGGGTCAGGGCGAGGACCTTCGACTTTCCGGTGCCGTTGTTGCCCCGCAGCAGCAGCCGCCCGTCACGGAAGTGGAACTCCTCCACGTCGTAGTGGAAGAGGTCGACGAGCCCGATACGCGTCGGCTGCCAGCGGGAGCGGGTGGGGGCGGGGAGGGCGGTCACTGCCGGCTTGCCTTTCGCTGCTGGGGCATACGCGGGGTACGGGGTTCGAGGACGACGGTCTCGCCGACGGCGTATCTGGCGAGGGCCGGGCGGGGCGTGACCTCGTCGCCCCGACGGACGATCAGCCCGAGCGCGGTGAGCCTGGCGAGCGCCGACTCGACCAACTCGCCCTCCGCACCCGGTTCCTTGGCGGACTTGGCCCAGAAACCCCCGTACTCGACGGCGAGTTCACGGACCTTGCGCTGGAGGTCATCAGTGGTGACAGGTCCGTGCGCCGCCGCGAGATGTTCGGTGAGCAGCAGGGTGATATGGCCGTGGGTTCCCTGCTCGGGCATACGGACATCAGTGAGGTCGTCGTCGGGGTCGACCATGGCGATGCCCTCGGCCCGCACTTCGGCGACCAGTCCGGTCAGTTCGGTGATACGAGCGGTGAGGAAACCACGCTGCCGGGTGAGGTACGCGAGCTCCGCGTCGGTCAGCTCGTCGTAGTACAGCACCGGGTCGTCGAGCAGACGGCGGGTCAGCGAGCGGCGCATCGCACGGAATCGCAAGTCGTCACTGTCCAGGGCGGTTTCGGCGACCAGCTCGGCGAGGCGCTCGTCCAGGGTGTCGGCACGCACGGTGGAAGGGCCTCGGCGGGTGGCGAGCAGCCCGGCCAGTACACGGCGCTCGACGTCGTACAGGACGTCGCCCGCCCCGCTGACGTACGCCTCCTCGTCGCCGGCGACCCGTCGCAGAACGCCGAGCTTCAGCAGGAGCCTGACGACCGCCGCGAGGTCGAGGCGCTCGTCGCGGCGGTCCAGGGTGAAGTGGATCCCGGCAGCGGTGAGGTGCGGATCCGCCGCGTCCAGCACGACCTGGTCGGCCAGCCGGCCGAGCGCTGTCTGGGCCTCGCTCCGTTCGAGGGCGCCGAGAGCGAGACAGAGCAGGACATAACGTCGTCGCGTGAAGGGAGCACCGGCCCGGGCGGCCTCACGAGCGGGGTGCGTCGCGTCGGCGGGACGGCCGGGGACCTTGCGCAGGCGGGCGGCGTCGGCGTCCACATGCAGCGACCAGCCGGTGTTGCGGTCGAACCACTCGCGCAGTTCGGCGACATGGCGGCGCACGAGCCGGAACTCGTCCGCGTGGGGCCCGTGCGCGAGCAGCAGGGGCTCCTTGAGCAGTGCGCGAGCGGCCTTGCGCAGCTCGGAGGAGTGCTGCCCGTCCAGGACCTCGGCCAGTGGGCTGGTCATCGCCTGTCGTCCCCCTCGGTCAGGTCGATGATCTCGACGAGGTGGTCGGGGCCCCGGAACGTACCGCCGGGGGTGGTGATCTCGGCTGTCGTGCCGTCGCCGAGCGCCGTGAGGCGGATCTCCATGGAGCCGTCGTTACTGGTGGCGGAGGTCCGGACCGTGTCGGGCCGCCATGTGGCGAGGGCGTCACCGAGAAGCTGGAGGAAGAGGCCGAAGGCCAGCGGATCCAGGTCGCCGAACGCGGAGAGCCGGACGGCACCGCCCGTGGCGAGCCGGGCCCGCGCGCCGGCCGTCTCGGCGGCCTGCTTCGCGGCGAGCTCGGCGAGGTGCCGGCGCGCCTCGGAACGGTCCTCGACCTTGCGCGGCTTGCCACGCCGCTCGTAACTGCCGGTGCGACGCAACTGCGGGCTGATCCGCAGCGGTTCGGCCTCGGCCCACGGAGTCGCGGCAGGCACCGGCCGGGCCGCACGGGCGGCAAGGGTGTCGGCGTCGACGGTCAGGTGACGCGCGGGGTAGAGCCCGAAAGCGGTGCGCCACAGGCGGTGCCGGGCGTCGTCGTCCGGCGCCTCGGCGAACCAGCGGGCGAGCGTACGGAAGTCTGCGGAACGGTCGGAGCGCCCGGCCCTCCGCTCGTTCAACGACCGTACGACCGCCAGGAGCTGGGGAATCGCCCCGAGCGCCCGCCCCCGCAGCAGCCGCGCCTGCGACTCCCGGCCGTCCCTGCTGATGAACCAGTCCCCGAGCCCGTCCCAGCGGGCCGCCCACCGCGCGTACGCCTCCCGCTCGGCGTGCTCCGCGTCCTCCGGGGCGGCGTCGGCGGCCTCGCGGGCGGCGGCGGTCCGCAGCAGCGGTGCGACGACGCCGTCCTCCAGCTCCAGGATCAGCTGGGCGATGCGCCCCCCGAGAGTGATCAAGTCCTGGATGAACCGCTCCAGATACTGGATGAGCCGGTCCTTGTACGCGAGGAAGACCTCCTCCTCGACGTCGTGCAGATCGATGGTGCGCTGCAAGGAGCCCATGAACGCCCGGGCGTTCTCGGCCAGGGCCGCGAACCGGCTGGTCAGCGCGTCCAGCGCGAGATACGTCTTGGCCGGGTCGGGTTCCTCCTCGGCCCCCAGGACGAGCAGGGCGCGCAGCTGGGTGACGATGTCGTGCAGCGCGACCGCCTGCAGCGCGCCCCGCCGGCCCAGCGCCTCGTCGTACGCGGACAGCGCTTCCTCGGCCGCCTCTCCCGCCTGGGTGAGCTGATAGACGAACCGCTTGCGGTAGAAGTCCTCCACAGCGGTGACGCGCGCCGTATCGGGATCGGCGCGCAGGTTACCCCACTTGACGAGACTGTCAAGCGCGTTGACCACGGCATCGAGTTCGGCCGGACGCTCGTCGACGGGCAGGACCGCGTGTACGTCCTCGGGGCGCAGATGCACCGCGAAGCGTTCCTTTGCGGCGAGGAATGCCCGCATTATTTGCCGGTAGAGGGCGGAGTTGAGCGCGGTGAGATGCGCGAAGGGGGCGTACCCGGTCGGGGCCGGGGGGTCGGGTGTCGGCTTCGGGGTCATCGCCCGGCCATTCTCACCGATGCCCCGGGGCGCTGACGCACAAAGCCAGGAATCTCACAGATCACAACCGGCCCCACGCGGCCCATCGACCATGCGCGGCTGGGCACACACCGACCTGGCCGAACACGCCGGGCCTCCCCCTGAGATCCTGGCCGGGTCATCGTCCACGGGGGAGACACCACCATGAACAGCAGCAGCATCGTCATCGGTCTCGTGATCGTGGCCCTGATCCTGCGCCGTCAACTGCGTACGCGGCCCGTGCGCGACAGAGCCACCTTCATCTGGATCGGCGTGCTCACCGTCCTCGGCATACTCGCCGTCACCTTCGGCGTGAAGTCGGTGACGGACCATCACTCACTGTCAACCGTCACATACAGTGCGCTGGCGGCCAGTTGCGCGGTGGCGGCGGCCTTCGGCGCCGTACGGGCGCGTACGGTCCAGGTGTGGCGGGGCCCCGAGGGGGAGCCGTTGCGCAAGGGCACGGCAGTGACCGCCGTGGCCTGGCTCGCGTCGATCGCGGCGAACCTCGGCATGGAGACGTGGATCGACAGCACCACAGGTGTCGGTGTCCTCGGCTTCTCCACCGTCTATCTGTACCTGGCCGTGGGCCTCGGTGCGCAGGCCCTGCTCGTACGGCGCCGGGCGGCGGCCGTGACGGTGCCTGCCGCCGTGTGATCCGGGGATCGCCGGACCGGGCTGTTCTCCGTTCTTACGCCGAATTACCCGCCCCGGCCACCATCCTTTCCCGCGCAGGTCACCTCTCCGGGCGGGAAGCCTGGCATGCTCACTCAACGGTTCCGGCCCACCGGGCGCATGCTCCTCAGCGGTACCGCCCCCTGCTTCCGCATCGACGTCTCAGGGCCCGATGAGATGACGGCAGTCCGCGTCCTCTCCCTTCCCGCTGCCCGCCGCATCACCATGGATCCCGAAGCGGACCCCGCGCTGCGTGACACCGTCTGGCGGCGACTGCTCCGACTCGCCCGGCAGGACCGCTCTCAGGACCCTGACCGGTTCTGGAGTCTTGCGGCGATATGGGTCATGCTTCCTGGGCTGCGGCGCACGGCGGGCCGCCTGGCGCATTACTCGCGCGCCGATACGCAGGACATCTCTTCCGCGGTCCTGCTCGGCGCCCTGGAGGCTCTGCACTCCACCGACGTCGCACTCCCCGGATTGGCGGACCAGTTGTGGCGCGCCGCCTCCAAGGGAGGGCGGCGGCTCACCAAGGACGCCACGCGTGAATATCCGGTCGACGACCTGGAGACGGCCCGTAGGCTCAGTGGCGCCGGACTCGACGAGCCGTCGTCGGCCGCCGTACCGGTGTACCGCGGAGTGCCGCACTCCTGGGAGGAGACCGGAGCCGGAGTGGTCCGGCGCGAGGGCGAACGGCTCGGTGCGGTGGCCCACCGCCTGGGGCTCGGCGCGACCGTGCGCACCGCCCGTCAGTGCACCGGGACCCGCAGCGCCGCCCGTCACACCTGCAGGCGCACTGACGCGCGGGCGAGCCACATCGCTTGCCGGAATGAGCCGTCATGACCCTGCGTACCGGACCCACGCTGACCTTCCCGGAGCTTTTCCGGCTTCCGGTCACCGTCGATCTGCGCACCGCGGCACGCGCGCTGGGAATGAGCCCCGGCACGGCCTATCGGCTCGTCGGCCGAGGTGTGTTCCCCTGCCCTGTCGTCCGCCCCGGGCACCGCTATCGGATACCGACGTCGGCCCTCATGCGGGTCCTTGAAGTCGACAGCCGTCCCGTCAGCCTCGACGATGTGGAAGCGGGCGCAGAGTTCGCCGGAAGGTTCGACTGAGCGCGATCCGACGCCTCTTGCAGCGGCCCGGCCCCTTGCCCCCGAGGACCCGGAGACGGCCGGGCGGGAAGCCGGGCCGCTGCGGAGCCGCGCGTCAGGTGACGGTGGTGCCCAGCCCCGAGTGCGGGGATGAAACGGGGGAACCGGTGCATCGGTGCGGCCCCCTATCCGTGTCATTGGGCCGATCGGGTGAGAGCAGTCCCTAGGATGAGGGGATGCACATAGCCAGTACGTTCCCCGGAGGGGTGAGCCGGTGAACAGGACCGAGGCCACTGACGAGCAGTGGGAAGGGCTCGCCGAGGTCGTTCCGCTGCGTGGCCGCGACGCGTGGCCGACGTGGCCGAACCACCGGGCGCTGCCCGATGAGGAGCCCGAGCGTGAGCCGCAGCGGCAGATGGTCGTGCTGCGGGTGCAGGTGTTCGCGGACGCCCGCGAGGTCGCCGAGCACCTGATAGCGCGGGTGCCGGTCCTGCTGGACCTCACCAACGCCGACACGGACGTGGCCAAGCGGGTGCTGGACTTCTCCAGCGGCGTGGTCTTCGGGCTGGGCAGTGTGATGCACCGCGTCGACAGCAATGTCTTCCTGCTCGCGCCCGAGGGCACCGAGGTGGAGTCCGGGTCCCCCGATCGTAGGAAGGGCGAGCCGGTAAAACGGTTTGGCTGACAAGGGGCCGCATACGGTCCGGGCATGGACACCACCTGTGCCCGGCCGGCCGTCGCTCCTGTTGCTCAGCCCGCTCTTGCCGCCCCTGTGCACCCGCAGCGTCCCGTGGTGAGCGAACTGCGGCTCTCCGCCTTCAAGTCGCACCGTAGCGCCGTCTTCCGGCTCGCCCCGCTGACTCTCTTCCGGGGAGTTAGCGGCAGCGGGAAGTCGAGTGTCCTGGAGGCGTACGAGGCCCTCGCGCGGCTCGCGGGGGGCGACACCCTCGACGAGGCGCTCGCGCCGGTGGCGGGTGGCGCTGCCGCGTGCGTACCGCGGCAGGCCCGGCCGGACGCGCAGGGCAGACGGGGCTTCCGGATCGGCTGCACGGTCGAAGGGCCGGTGGGGCCGGTCCACTTGGACGTGGCCGTGCAGGCGGAGCCGGAACTGCGCGTCGTCGGCGAGCGGTTGACCTGCTCGGGACGGACGCTGCTGTCGACGGCACTGCGCGATCCCGGGCTGCGTACGGTCGAGGCCGCCTGGCACACGGCGGGCTCCGTGCCCGTCACCCGGGCCCCGCTGCCCGACGACCGGCTCGGCACCGCGCTGCTGCCCCTGCGTGTCGCGGGCAAGACCGCGGGGCAGCGGCTCGTCCTGGGCGCGGCCGAACAGGTCGTCGTCGCGTTGCGGTCGGTCTTCGCGTGCGATCCGCGACCGGAGCTGATGCGCCGCCCGGTCGCCGTCGGCGACGGGCATCTGCGTACGGCGTGCGACAACGTGGCGGCGGTGCTGGGCCGGACCCGCAACGAGTGCGTGACCCGCCACGCCGCCCTGGTCGCGGCCGTGGGCGCGGGCTGCCGGGGGCCCGTGGAGGGCGTCACGGTGCAGGGCCTCGACGGCGGGCTCGTACGGTCCGTACTGGTCGGCGGCTCCGGTGCGACGACGCCCCTGGAACAGCTGGGCGACGGGGAGTTGCGCTACCTCGCGCTGTGCCTGGTGCTGCTGACCGGGCCCGGGGTGCTGGACATGGACCCGGCAGCCGAGGTGCTGCCGGCGTGCCAGGCGCTCACCGTCCTCGCGGACGGCCTCGACCGCTGCCTGGACGCGCGACAGTCCCGCGAGCTGCTGGATCTCGCGGGCCGGATGTGCCGGAGGGGGCACATCCGGCTCGTGGGGACACTGCGCGGCGGGGCCGGGGCCGGGGACGGGCCGGAAGAGGCCGTCGTGAAGATGGAGGGGGCGACGGTGGTAGACCTGGAGTCGTGAACGGACAGAACGAATACCGCGAGTGCGGTGAAAACTACCGCGAGTGCGGTAAAAACCAGGAAAACCGCGGGCGCGGCGAGGGCGACGCATACGGTGAGGGCAGCGAAGGCGACAAATGCCGTGAGCACGGCGCCAGTGGGTCCGCGGAGCTGAGAGAACTGCAGCGGCGGCTCGCCGAGTTCGCGGCTGCCCGGTCGTGGCAGCCCTTCCACACGCCGAAGAACCTCGCCGCCGCGCTGAGCGTCGAGGCGTCCGAACTCGTCGAGATTTTCCAGTGGTTGACTCCGGAGCAGTCGGAGCGGGTGATGTCCGACCCGGCGACCGCGGGCCGGGTCGAGGACGAGGTGGCCGACGTGCTCGCGTATCTCCTCCAGTTCTGCGGCGTATTGGGGATCGACCCGGCCGCGGCCCTCGCCGCGAAGATCGAGCGGAACGAGCGCCGGTTCCCCGTCCCCGGCGGCGCGACGCCGGACGATGTGGTTCCGCGTTCGCCGGATCGTCACTCTCCGGAGTGAGAAAGTTATCCACACCGCATTTGGTATCCACAGATTTCTGAATTCCCCTGGCTTTTCCGGCAGTTAGTCATCACTCTGGGTAGTGAGAGAGTGAGAGCCGGGCAGTCGGGAGCAGGGGGACCGGACATGGACGCGATGCGGCTCATCGGAGCCACCCGGAGCGCTCTGGCACAGGCCGGAGCGGTGCAGGACATCGTCATCGAGGCATGGCAGATCCAGGCGCTGGCGGCGGCGGTCGGCAGCCACTTCGCCGCGCACGGGCCGTTCGAGGTGCGTGCCGCGGCGGGGAGCCTGAGCGAGGTGGGTGTCCGCGCCTCCGGCGCGCTGCGGCAGACGCCGCCGCGCGCCGGAGGGATACGGGCCGCGCAGCTCACCGAAGTGCGCGATCCCTGGGGGGCGTTGAGGGCACTGTGCGTGCTCCTCGGAGAGGTGGGAATAGCCCTGGTCGGTGTCGCCTGCGCGTCCGACGAGGACGCCCTGTACTGGCAGTGCATCGAGGCCATCGACGCGGCGGACGAGACGAGCGACAGGGTGCGCTGCTTACAAAGACGGCTCGCCCTGCGCGCTGAGGAAGGAGGCGCCGCATGAGGAGCGGACGATCAGCCGGCACCGTCCTCGTCGTGGGACGCGGAGTGCCCGCCCTGCTGCTGCAGATCGGCGTCGAGCTGCGACAGGTCGGCGTTGAGCGCGGCCATCAGCTCCTCCATCTGCTGCAACAGGCCCTTGGGTGCGGCTGGCTGCTGCTGGGCAGCGGCGGTCACGGGCACCGTTTCCTCGGGCACGGCTTCCTGGGTCATCGCGGCCTCCTCGGCCCCGGCCCTCCCGGTGCGGGCGGGCGGCGTTGCGATCGTCGCCTCCGGCAGCTGACACCGGCGCGCGGGCCGGGCGGTCCGGCTCCGCCCGAGCAAACGACCACCGGCCGTGGCGGACACTGGCCGATAACCCGTTCTCCCGTAGCGGCGACCGAATTTCACCCGACCGGGGAGAACGGTGCGAAGAAATCCGTGCTCTGTTGACGCCGGGGCGGCAGCGCAGGATGGGGGCAGGATAGGGGCATGGATCTGCGCATCTTCACCGAGCCCCAGCAAGGGGCGAGCTATGAGACCCTGCTCACCGTCGCCAAGGCCACCGAGGATCTCGGCTTCGACGCCTTCTTCCGCTCCGACCACTATCTCGCCATGGGCTCGGCCGACGGGCTGCCGGGGCCCACGGACGCCTGGATCACCCTGGCGGGGCTCGCCCGGGAGACCAGGCGCATCCGGCTCGGCACGCTGATGACGGCGGGCACCTTCCGCCGGCCCGGCATCCTCGCCCTCCAGGTGGCTCAGGTCGACCAGATGTCGGGAGGCCGGGTCGAACTCGGTCTGGGAGCGGGCTGGTTCGAGGAGGAGCACCGGGCGTACGGCATCCCCTTCCCGAAGGAGCGGTTCGGACGTCTGGAGGAACAGCTCGCGATCGTCACCGGGATGTGGGGCACGCCGCCGGGCGGGACCTTCGACTTCGAGGGCACCTACTACCGGCTCGACGGCTGTCCGGCGCTGCCCAAGCCCGCCCAGGGCAAGGTGCCCGTGCTGATCGGCGGCCACGGCGCCAAGCGCACCCCGAGGCTCGCCGCGCAGTACGCGGACGAGTTCAACATCCCCTTCGCCTCCGTCGAGGACAGCGCGCGGCAGTTCGGCCGGGTGCGGGCGGCCGCGGAGGAAGCCGGCCGCAAGCCGGAGGAGCTGGTGTACTCCAACGCCCTGGTCGTCTGCGTGGGCAGGAGCGACGCGGAGGTGGCGCGGCGGGCCGCTGCCATCGGCCGTGAGGTCGACGAGCTGAGGGCGAACGGGCTGGCGGGCTCGCCCGCCGAAGTGGTCGACAAGATCGGCCGTTACGCGGCCGTCGGCTCGTCCCGGATCTATCTGCAGATCCTGGACCTCGACGACCTCGACCACCTGGAGCTGATCGCCTCCCAGGTGCAGTGCCGGCTGGACTGAGGCCGCGGGCGGCCCGTTCGCCCGGGTCCGCAGGAGAGTCAACGAGAGTGAGGAGCAACCGTGTTGTCCGTCCCCACCACGCCGCTTGCCGCCGCACTGGCCGGCGGCCCGCTCGTCCTGGACGGTGGGCTGTCCAACCAGCTGGAGGCGCAGGGGTGCGATCTGTCCGACGCGCTGTGGTCGGCCCGGCTGCTCGCCGATGGCCCGGAGCAGATCGAGCGGGCGCACGCCGCGTATGTACGGGCGGGCGCACGGGTGCTCATCACCGCCAGCTATCAGGCCACGTTCGAGGGGTTCGCCCGGCGCGGCACCGGCCGTCAGGAGGCGGCGGCGCTGCTGCGGCGGAGCGTGGAGCTGGCCCGGCGGGCGGCGGCAGCGGAAGGAGGAGGGGAGGAGGTGTGGGTCGCCGCCTCCGTCGGGCCGTACGGGGCGATGCTGGCCGACGGCAGTGAGTACCGGGGCCGGTACGGGCTCGGGGCAGCGGAGTTGGAGCGGTTCCACCGGCCCCGCGTCGAGGCCCTGGCCGAGGCCGGCCCGGACGTGCTCGCGCTGGAGACCGTGCCGGACGCGGTCGAGGCCGAGGCGCTGCTGAACGCGGTGCGGGGCTGCGGGGTGCCGGTGTGGCTGACGTACAGCGCGGCAGGGGAGCACACCCGGGCCGGGCAGCCGCTGCGGGAGGCGTTCGCGCTCGCCGCCGGCAACGACCAGGTCATCGCCGTGGGCGTCAACTGCTGCGAACCCGGTGAGGCGCAGCGGGCCGTGGAGCTCGCCGCGCGGACCACGGGAAAGCCCGTCGTCGTCTACCCCAACAGCGGAGAGCGGTGGGATGCCGAGGCCCGCGCCTGGCGGGGCCGGCCCACGTTCGACCCCGGCCGGGTCGACGCCTGGCGGGCGGCCGGGGCCCGGCTGATCGGAGGCTGTTGCAGGGTCGGCCCGGAGCGGATCGCGGAGTTGGCGGCACTGCTCGCCGAAGAGACAAGCCGAAGAGACAAGAGGACAGGGGCAAGAGGACAGGGACAAGAGGACAGGGCCAAGGGAAAGGAGTAGCGAAGAAAACAAGTAGGAAGCTCGGGGCGAATGCGGCGATACTCGGGCGCGTGTTCCTGACGATAACCACGACCGACACCGCGGGGTCACCCGCGACCGACCTCGGGTTTCTGCTGCACAAACACCCCGACCGGGCGCAGCAGTTCTCGACCGCCAATGGCACGGCCCACGTCTTCTACCCGGAGGCGAGCGCCGAGCGCTGCACCGCCGCGCTGCTCCTGGAGATCGATCCGGTGGCGCTCGTCCGCAAGGGCCGTGGACCGGGCCGTGCCGCCGGCCCCGACGCGGCGCTCGCGCACTACGTCAACGACCGGCCGTACGCGGCGTCCTCGCTGCTCGCGGTGGCGATCGGCGGCGTGTTCTCCAGCGCGGTCAAGGGCCAGTGCGCGGCGCGGCCCGAACTGGCCGAGCAGGCGAGGCCGTTGCGGATCGAGGTGCCGGCACTGCCGGCCCGGGGTGGAGCGGAACTGGTCGAGCGGTTCTTCCGGCCACTGGGCTGGACGGTGACGGCGGAACCGGTGGAGCTGGACGGGCGGTTCCCCGAGTGGGGTCCGTCGCGATACGTACGGCTGGTACTGGAGGGGGAGCACAGGCTCGCGGACGCACTGCGGCACCTGTATGTGCTGCTGCCGGTGCTGGACGACGCCAAGCACTACTGGGTGGCGCCGGACGAGGTGGACAAGCTGCTGCGGTCCGGCGCGGGCTGGCTGGAGAGCCACCCCGAACAGCAGTTGATCACCCGCCGCTATCTGGCCCGCCGGCACTCGCTCACCCACGACGCGCTCGAACGGCTGGCACTGGCCCGGCTGGCCGAGGCCGACGACACCGAGGCGGACGCACTCGACAACGCGGTCGGCGAGGAGCAGACCAAGGACGGCTCCGAGGGGCGCCCGGTGTCACTGGCCGGGCAGCGGCGGGCCGCGATCCTCGACGTGCTGCGTGCGCGAGGCGCTGCCCGGGTGCTCGACCTGGGCTGCGGGCAGGGGCAGTTGGTGGGCGAGCTGCTGAAGGACGCGCGGTTCACCGAGGTGGCCGGTGTCGATGTCTCGACGCGGGCCTTGAGGACGGCGGCGCGGAGGCTGCGGCTGGAGCGGATGCCCGAGCGGATGGCGGCGAGGGTGAAGCTGCTGCAGGGTTCGCTGGCCTATACCGACCGCAGGCTCACCGGCTGGGACGCGGCCGTGCTCAGCGAGGTCGTCGAGCACGTGGACCCGCCGCGGCTGCCGGCCCTGGAGCACGCGGTGTTCGGGGCCGCGCGGCCCGCGACCGTCGTGGTGACCACGCCCAACGTGGAGTACAACGTGCGCTGGGAGAGCCTGCCCGCGGGGCAGGTGCGCCATGCGGACCACCGCTTCGAGTGGAACCGTGAGGAGTTCCGGGCCTGGGCGCGCGGAGTCGCCGAACAGTACGGATACGGCGTGGAGTTCGTCCCCGTGGGACCCGACGACCCCGAAGTGGGGCCGCCCACGCAGATGGCCGTCTTCAGCCAGCGTGAAGGCGCACAGCGCACTGACAGCACCACCACCGACAACACCAGTACCGACAACTCCAGTAAGGACACGGCAGCGGCATGACCGGGACACACCGCACCGGTAGCACCCACAGCACCGACAGCAGCACCATCGCCCCGGCCTCCGCCCCGGCCCCGGCCGCGGACCGCCGTGTCCTCGCCGTCCCCGACCTGTCCCTCGTGGTCCTCGTCGGGGCCACCGGATCGGGCAAGTCCACCTTCGCGGCACGGCACTTCGGACCCACCGAGGTCGTCTCCTCCGACTTCTGCCGCGCCCTGGTCAGTGACGACGAGAACGACCAGAGCGCTTCCGGCGACGCCTTCGACGTCCTGCACTACATCGTCGGCAAGCGGCTCGCGGCCGGCCGGCTCACCGTCGTCGACGCCACCAGCGTGCAGCCCGAGAGCCGGCAGCAGCTCGTCCGGCTGGCGCGGGAGCACGACGTGCTGCCGGTGGCGATCGTCCTCGACACGCCCGAGAGCGTCTGCGCCGCACGCAACGCCGCCCGCCCCGACCGCAGCGCCCTGCCCCGCCACGTCAACCAGCGCCACCAGCGGGCGCTGCGCCGCTCCCTGCGGCACCTGGAGCGTGAGGGTTTCCGCAAGGTGCACGTGCTGCGCGGGGTCGCCGAGGCCGAGGCGGCCGAGGTGGTCCGCGAGCGCCGCTTCAACGATCTGCGCCACGTCACGGGACCGTTCGACATCGTCGGTGACATCCACGGCTGCCGTTCCGAGCTGGAGACGCTGCTGGAGCGCCTCGGCTACGTCGTCACCCGTGACGCCTCCGGCCGTCCGGTCGACGCCGCGCACCCCGAGGGGCGCACGGCCGTCTTCGTCGGCGACCTCGTCGACCGCGGCCCCGACAGCCCGGGAGTGCTGCGCCTGGTGATGGGCATGGTCGCCGCCGGGCACGCGCTGTGCGTGCCCGGCAACCACGAGAACAAGCTCGGCCGCCACCTCAAGGGCCGCAAGGTCCAGCACACCCACGGCCTCGCGGAGACCGTCGAGCAGCTGGCGGCCGCCGAGGCGGAGGAGCCCGGGTTCTCCGAGCGGGTGCGGGAGTTCATCGAGTCGCTCGTCAGTCACTACGTGCTCGACGGCGGGGCGCTCGTGGTCTGCCACGCCGGGCTGCCGGAGAAGTACCACGGCCGCACCTCGGGCCGGGTCCGCTCGCACGCCCTGTACGGGGACACCACGGGGGAGACCGACGAGTTCGGCCTGCCGGTGCGCTACCCGTGGGCCGAGGAGTACCGGGGCCGGGCCGCCGTCGTCTACGGGCACACCCCCACCCCGCAGGCGTCCTGGCTGAACAACACCGTCTGCCTCGACACGGGTGCGGTGTTCGGCGGCCGCATGACCGCCCTGCGCTGGCCCGAGCGCGAGCTGGTGGACGTACCGGCCGAGCGGGTCTGGTACGAGCCGGTCCGGCCGCTCGCGAGCGAGGCGCCGGGCGGCGCCGACGGCCGCCCGCTCGACCTCGCCGACGTCACCGGCGGCCGCGCGGTGGAGACCCGGCACCTGGGCCGCGTCGCGGTCAAGGAGGAGAACGCGGCCGCGGCCCTGGAGGTCATGAGCCGCTTCGCGATCGACCCCCGGCTGCTGCCGTACCTGCCGCCGACCATGGCGCCCTGTGCCACCTCGAAGGAAGAGGGGTATCTGGAGCACCCGGCCGAGGCGTTCGCCGCCTACGCGGCCGACGGCGTGGCCCGGGTGATCTGCGAAGAGAAGCACATGGGGTCGCGTGCGGTGGTCCTGGTCTGCCGTGACGCGGAGACGGCACGGCGGCGTTTCGACGCGGCGGGCGGCGTCAGCGGCGCGCTGTGCACCCGTACCGGGCGGCCGTTCTTCGACGACCCCGCCACGACCGAGCGGATCCTCGACCGGGTGCGCCGGGCTGTCGACGCGGCGGGCCTGTGGGAGGAGCTGGAGACGGACTGGCTGCTGCTCGACGCCGAGCTGATGCCCTGGTCGCTCAAGGCGGGCGGGCTGCTGCGCCACCAGTACGCGGCCGTGGGCGCGGCCGCGCGGGCCGTGTTCCCCGCCGCTCTCGGCGCCCTGGAAGCGGCGGCCGAACGCGGCGTGGACACCGGCGCGTTGCTGGCCGGACAGCGGGAACGGGCCGCCGATGCCGAGGCGTTCACGGATGCCTACCGGCGCTACTGCTGGCCGGTGGACGCCTCCGGTGCGGCCGGGCCGACCGGCATACGGCTGGCCCCGTTCCAGATCCTGGCCGCCCAGGGGCGCAGTCTGGCCGCACTGCCGCACGACGAGCAGCTCGCGCTGATCGACCGCGTGATCGCGGCGGAGGCGAGCGGCACCCCGGAGCCGGACGAGCGGATTCTCGCTCCCACCCGGCGGCTGCTGGTCGACACCGGGGACGAGGCGTCGGTCGCCGCGGGGGTGCGGTGGTGGCTGGAGCTGACGGCGGCCGGCGGTGAGGGCATGGTGGTCAAGCCGCTGGGCGCGCTGGTCCGGCGGCCGGACGGCAGGCTCGTCCAGCCCGGCATCAAGTGCCGGGGGCGGGAGTACCTGCGGATCGTGTACGGGCCGGAGTACACCCGCCCCGACCGCCTCGCCCGGCTGCGGATACGCCGGCTCGGGCACAAGCGGTCGCTCGCGCTGCGCGAGTACGCGCTGGGGCTGGAGGCCCTGGACCGGCTGGCCGCCGGGGAGCCCTTGTGGCGGGTCCATGAGGCGGTGTTCGGGGTGCTGGCGCTGGAGTCGGAGCCGGTGGATCCGCGGCTGTAGGGCGGTACCGGTGCCGGCGCCGGCACCGGTGTGCGAGCTCGTACGCGGCGCACCCGCTTATCGGCCGTGATCCGGGTCAGGATGGGGGCATGGGATTCCACGTCGATTCCGAGGCCGGGCGGCTGCGCCGCGTCATACTGCACCGCCCCGGCCTGGAACTGAAGCGGCTCACGCCGTCGAACAAGGACGCTCTGCTCTTCGACGACGTGCTCTGGGTGCGGCGCGCCCGTGCCGAGCACGACGGCTTCGCGGACGTGCTGCGCGAGCGCGGGGTCGCGGTGCACTTCTTCCAGGACCTGCTGCAGGAGAGCCTGGCCGTGCCCGCGGCCCGCTCCCTCGTGCTGGACCGGGTCTTCGACGAGAAGGAGTACGGGCCGCTGGCCACCGCCCATCTGCGGGGTGCCTTCGAGGAGCTGCCCCCGGAGGAGCTCGCGAGCTGGCTCGTCGGCGGGATGACCAAGCGCGAGTTCCTGGAGCGGCACGCGGAGCCGGTCTCGGTCCGCTTCCATGTCATGGAGACGGACGACTTCCTGATCAATCCGCTGCCCAACCACCTCTTCACCCGCGACACCTCTGCCTGGATCTACGACGGCGTGTGCGTCAACGCGATGCGCTGGCCGGCCCGTTGGCACGAGACGGTGCACTACGAGGCCGTCTACCGCCACCACCCGCTGTTCGCGCGCGGCGGCTTCCACGTGTGGTCCGAGGGCCAGGCCGCCTACCCGTCCACGATCGAGGGCGGTGACGTGCTCGTCATCGGCCGGGGCGCGGTGCTCATCGGCATGAGCGAGCGCACCACCCCCCAGGCCGTGGAGATGCTCGCCCACCGGCTCTTCGAGTCCGGTTCCGCCCGCACCATCGTCGCGCTCGACATGCCCAAGCGGCGGGCGTTCATGCACCTGGACACGGTGATGACGATGATCGACGGCGACACCTTCACGCAGTACGCGGGCCTGGGCATGCTCCGCTCGTACACCATCGAACCGGGCGTGGGCGAGCGCGAGCTGAAGGTCACCGACCATCCGCCGGAGCACATGCACCGGGCCATCGCCGCCGCCCTCGGCCTGGACTCGATCCGGGTGCTCACCGCGACCCAGGACGTGCACGCCGCCGAGCGCGAGCAGTGGGACGACGGCTGCAACGTGCTCGCCATCGAGCCGGGCGTCGTCGTCGCCTACGAGCGGAACGCGACGACCAACACGCATCTGCGCAAGCACGGCATCGAGGTGATCACGATCCCGGGCAGTGAGCTGGGCCGCGGCCGGGGCGGGCCGCGCTGCATGAGCTGCCCGATCGAACGGGACGCGGTCCCGGGGTGACGGGGGCCATGGTGGACGCCGGAACCCGTCGTGCATACTGATACGACGCATACTAATTCCGCATGCCGTATAGAGTTCCAGTCCGGCAGTTGTGAGCGAGGAGTCCACCCATGGCGACGGATCTCAAGGGCCGCCACTTCCTCAAGGAGGCGGACTTCACCGCCGAGGAGTTCCACAGTCTGATCGAGCTCGCCGCCGAGCTCAAGGCGGCCCGGGTCACCGGCGCCGAGGAGCAGCGGCTGCCGGGCCGGCACATCGCCCTCGTCTTCGAGAAGACCTCGACCCGCACCCGCTGCGCCTTCGAGGTGGCCGCCGCCGACCAGGGGGCCCGCACCACGTATCTCGATCCCGCGGGTTCGCAGATCGGGCACAAGGAGTCCGTCCGCGACACCGCGCGCGTCCTCGGCCGGATGTTTGACGCGATCGAGTACCGGGGGCACGGCCAGGATGTGCTGGAGGAGCTCGCCGCGCACGCGGGGGTGCCGGTCTTCAACGGGCTCACCGACCAGTGGCACCCCACCCAGATGCTCGCCGACGTGCTGACCATGACCGAGCACACCGCCAAGCCGCTGGAGCACGTCGCCTACGCGTATCTCGGCGACGCCCGCTACAACATGGGCAACTCCTACCTGATCACCGGCGCCCTCCTCGGTATGGACGTGCGCATCGTGGCCCCCGAGGAGCTGTGGCCGGACCCGGAGATCGTCGAGCAGGCCCACCGGCTCGCGGCCGCCAGCGGCGCGCGGATCGCGGTCACCGCCGATGTCGCCGAGGGCGTCAAGGGCGCGGACTTCATCGCGACCGACGTGTGGGTGTCGATGGGAGAGCCCAAGGAGGTGTGGGACGCGCGGATCGCGCTCCTGCGGCCGTACGCGGTCACGATGGACGTGCTGCGGTCCACGGGCAACCCGGCGGTGCGCTTCCTGCACTGCCTGCCCGCCTTCCACGACCTGGGCACCTCGGTCGCCCGCGAGATCCACGAGCGGCACGGGCTGACCTCCCTGGAGGTGACCGACGAGGTCTTCGAGTCCCCGCACTCGGTCGTCTTCGACCAGGCCGAGAACCGGATGCACACCATCAAGGCGGTGCTGGTCGCGACACTGGGCAGCTGACGGGGGCGGCTGACACCGCCGCGAACGGGGTGAGGGCCGCCCGCCGGGCGTCCGTTCCGGTGTCAACTCCCCACCGCCGCAAGGGCGAAGAACGCTATCGCGCACTCGTGACGACAGTCACGCGCCGGTGATAACTTCACAGCGCAGGCACCAGCCCCGCCCGGCTGAAGGAGGCCATGCCCGATGAGTCCGTTCACCGGCTCCGCGTCCCGTACCGAACAGTGGCGGCACCTGCGCGTGGACCTCGACGCCGGGGTCGCCACCGTCACCCTCGACCGGCCCGAGAAGCTCAACGCCCTCACCTTCGGCGCCTACGCCGACCTGCGCGACCTCCTGCCGGAACTGGCCCGCGACGGCTCCGTGCGCGCCCTCGTCCTCGGCGGCGAGGGCCCCGGCTTCTGCTCCGGCGGCGACGTCGACGACATCATCGGCGCGACCCTGGCCATGGACACCGGGCAACTGCTGGACTTCAACCGGATGACCGGCGCGACCGTACGCGCCCTGCGCGAGTGCCCGTTCCCGGTCGTCGCCGCCGTGCACGGCATCGCCGCCGGCGCCGGCGCCGTGCTCGCGCTCGCCGCCGACTTCCGCGTCGCCGACCCCGGCGCGCGCTTCGCGTTCCTGTTCACCAAAGTGGGCCTGTCCGGCGGCGACATGGGCGCCGCCTACCTGCTGCCCCGTGTCGTCGGCCTCGGGCACGCCACCCGGCTGCTGATGCTCGGCGAGCCCGTCGGCGCCGCCGAGGCCGAACGCATCGGCCTCATCAGCCAGTTGACGGCCGAGGGTGAGGCGCCCGCCGCCGCCCGGGCGCTCGCCCGCCGGCTCGCCGACGGCCCCGCGCTCGCCCACGCCCAGACCAAGGCCCTGCTCACCGCCGAACTCGACATGCCGCTCGCCGCCGCCGTCGAACTCGACGCCACCACCCAGGCCTTGCTGATGAACAGCGCCGACTACACCGAATTCCACGCCGCGTTCACCGAGAAACGCACCCCCAAATGGCAGGGGCGCTAGCCGTGGCCCCCACCGCCGCGCGCGTCGCGGTCATCGGCGGCGGACCCGGCGGACTCTACGCCGCCGCCCTCCTCAAACGCCTGGCCCCCGCCCGCGAGATCACCCTCTGGGAGCGCAACGCCCCCGACGACACCTTCGGGTTCGGCGTCGTCCTCTCCGACGAGACCCTCGGCGGCATCGAGACCGCCGACCCCGTCGTCCACGCCGCCCTGGCCCGGGAGTTCGTACGCTGGGACGACATCGACGTCGTCCACCGCGGCGGCGTGCTGCGCTCCGGCGGCCACGGCTTCGCCGCCCTGGGCCGGCGCCGGCTGCTGGGGCTCCTGCACGACCGCTGCCGCGCCCTCGGGGTCGAGCTGCGCTTCCGCGAGGAGGCCCCGCCCGCCGCGCGGCTCGCGCGCTCGTACGACCTGGTGGTCGCCGCGGACGGCGTGCACAGCCGCACCCGCGAAGCCCACCGCGAGCACTTCCGCCCCAGCCTCACCACACACCGCTGCCGCTACATCTGGCTGGCCGCCGACTTCGCCCTGGACGCCTTCCGCTTCGAGATCGCCGAGACCGAGCACGGCGTCATGCAACTGCACGGCTACCCCTATGCGCCGGACGCCTCCACGATCATCATCGAGATGCGCGAGGAGGTCTGGCGCCGCGCCGGACTCGACCGCTGCGACGAGTCCGCCTCCGTCGAGCAGTGCGGCAAGTACTTCCCCGAACTCCTCGCCGGACGCCCGCTGCGCTCCAACCGCTCCGCCTGGACCGCCTTCCGTACGGTCGTCAACGAGCGCTGGTCGCACGGGAACACGGTGCTGCTCGGCGACGCCGCCCACACCGCGCACTTCTCCATCGGCTCCGGCACCAAACTCGCCGTCGAGGACGCCCTCGCCCTCGCCGGCGGGCTCACGCGCGCCACGAGCGTGCCGGAGGCCCTCGCGGCGTACGAGGCCGAACGGCGCCCCCTGGTGGAGTCCACGCAGCGCGCGGCCCGCGCGAGCCTGGAGTGGTTCGAGGACCTCGCCGTCCACGTCGACCAGCCGCCCCGCCGCTTCGCCTTCAACCTGCTCACCCGCAGCCGCCGCGTCACCCACGACAACCTCCGGCTGCGTGACCCGCAGTTCGTCGCCTCCGTCGAAGCGGAGGCAGGCATACCGCCGGGAACCCCGCCCATGTTCACCCCCTTCCGGCTGCGCGGGCTGACCCTGCGCAACCGCGTCGTGGTCTCGGCCATGGACATGTACTCCGCCACCGACGGCACACCCGGCGACTTCCACCTCGTCCACCTCGGCGCCCGCGCCCTCGGCGGCGCCGCGCTCGTGATGACCGAGATGGTCTGCGTCAGCCCCCAGGGCCGCATCACCCCGGGCTGTACGGGCCTGTATACGCCGGAACACGAGACGGCCTGGCGCCGCGTCACCGACTTCGTGCACACGCAGGCCCCCGGCACCGCCATCGGCGTCCAGCTCGGCCACTCCGGCCGCAAGGGCTCCACCCGGCGGCAGTGGGAGGGCATCGACGAACCGCTGCCCGCCGGGAACTGGCCCGTCGTCGCCCCCTCCCCGCTGCCCTACCGCCCCGGCCTCAACCAGATCCCGCAGGCCCTGGGCACCGACGGACTCGCAGCCGTCCGCGAGCAGTTCGCGCACGCCGCCCGCGCCGCCGACCGGTCCGGCTTCGACCTGCTCGAACTGCACTGCGCGCACGGCTATCTGCTCTCCGCCTTCCTCTCCCCGCTCACCAACCGCCGCACCGACGCCTACGGCGGCGACCTGACCGCCCGGCTGTGCTACCCCCTGGAGGTCTTCGACACCGTCCGCGCCGTCTGGCCCCGGGACAAGCCCATGACCGTGCGGATCTCCGCCACCGACTGGGCCGAGGGCGGCACCACCGCCGACGATGCCGTCGCCATCGCCCGCGCCTTCGCCGCGCACGGCGCCGACGCCATCGACGTCTCCACCGGACAGGTCGTCCCCGACGAACGGCCCGCGTTCGGCCGCTCCTACCAGACACCGTTCGCCGACCGCATCCGGCACGAGACCGGCGTCCCCGTGATCGCCGTGGGCGCCATCTCCTCCTGGGACGACGTCAACTCCCTGATCCTGGCCGGGCGTACGGACCTGTGCGCGCTCGCCCGCCCGCACCTGTACGACCCGCACTGGACCCTGCACGCGGCGGCCGACCAGGGCTACGAGGGCCCCGGCGCGCCCTGGCCCGTGCAGTACCTCAAGGGCAGCCGCAAACCCCCGACGGGGCGCGGAGCCTGACGCCGCACGCCCGGCGCACGGGGCCAACACCCCTGCGCCGGGCGCGCGATGGCCGTCGCGAGCCTCCCGTGGCTCAGCCCAGCACCGGCTCCACGAACCGCGCCCCCGCGTCCCGCAGCCGCACGTGCAGGGCCGAGAACACGCGCGCCGCCCTGCTGCCCGGCCAGTCGGCGGGCAGCAGCGACGCCGGCAGCCCCGGGTCGGCGTACGGCAGCCGCCGCCACGCGTCCAGCGCCAGCAGATAGTCGCGGTAGGCGTCCTGCGGCGCCACGGTCCGCCGCCGTGCCCAGCGCCGCAGCACCGGCTCGTGCTCCCGCAGGAACACCCGGTGCTGCGCCGCCAGCGACTCCAGGTCCCACCAGCGGCCCACCGCCTCCGCCGTCGGCTCGAAACCCAGGTGGCAGCCCCGGAACAGGTCGACGTACGCGTCGAGTCCGAGCCGCTCCAGCGTGTGCCGCGTCTCGTCGTGCACGTGCGCCGGAGCCACCCACACGCCCGGTGCCGCCGTACCGAAGCCCAGCCGGGACAGCCGCGAGCGCAGCAGGTGCCGCTTGTGCCGCTGCTCCTCGGGCACCGAGAAGACCGCCAGCAGCCAGCCGCTGCCCGCCCGGCCCGACCGGCGCCCGTAGATGCGCCGGTCGCCGTCGTCCAGCAACTGCCGTGCCGCGTCCGACAGTCCGTAGCCCGCCGCGCCGTCGCTCGTACGGTCCGCCACGAGCAGCCCGCGCCGTTTGAGCCGGGAGACGGCCGAGCGCACCGACGGCGAGTCCACGCCCACGGCGCCCAGCAGCCGGATCAGGGCCGCGATCGGCACCGGCCGGCCGGCCGGATGCCCGGCGCCGCCGCGCCCGTACGCGCCGTAGAACGTGACGATGAGGGACCGAGGAGACCGGGGAGCGAGGAGTGGTGGCTGGTCAGTCACGGGGAAACTGTAAAGGGCCGGTACGCAGCCGGAATCGCTGCACCTTGCCGGTGGGCGTACGCGGCAGGGCCTCCAGGAACACGATCTCGCGAGGGCACTTGTAGGGAACGATCTCCTTTTTGGTGAACTCCCGCAGCGCCGCCGCCGTCTCCTCGGTGCGCGGCACACCCTCCCGCAGCACGACGTGCGCGACGACCACGGCCCCGCGGCGGGCGTCCGGGCGTCCGACGACGGCCGCTTCGAGGATGTCGGGGTGGCGCAGCAGTGCCTCCTCGACCTCGGGGCCCGCGATGTTGTACCCGGCCGAGACGATCATGTCGTCGGCGCGGGCCACGAAGCGGAAGTAGCCGTCCGCGTCGCGCACATAGGTGTCCCCGGTCAGGTTCCAGCCGTCGCGCACGTAGTCGCGCTGCCGCTCGTCGGCGAGGTAGCGGCAGCCGGTCGGGCCGCGCACGGCCAGCAGGCCCGGCTCGCCGTCCGGCACCGGCCGCCCGTCCGCGCCGACGACGCGGGCCTCGAAGCCCGGCACGGGCAGGCCCGTGGTGCCGGGCCGGACGGCGTCGTCGGCGGCGGAGACGAAGATGTGCAGCATCTCGGTCGCGCCGATGCCGTTGATGACGCGCAGCCCGGTCGCCTCGTGCCAGGCGTGCCACAGTTCCGCCGGCAGGTGCTCGCCGGCCGAGACGCAGCGGCGCAGCGAGGAGACGTCGTACGCGCCGAGCCCCTCCAGCATCGCGCGGTAGGCGGTCGGAGCGGTGAACAGCACGGAGACGCGGTGCCGTTGGACGTCCCGCAGCAGTTTCTCGGGGCCGCCCCACTCGGTCAGCAGTGTCGAGGCCCCGGCGCGCAGCGGGAAGACCACCAGGCCGCCGAGGCCGAAGGTGAAGCCGAGCGGCGGGCTGCCCGCGAACACATCGTCGGGGCGCGGCCGCAGCACCCGCGCCGAGAACGTGTCGGCGATGGCGAGCACGTCCCGGTGGAAGTGCGCGCAGCCCTTGGGGCGTCCGGTGGTCCCGGAGGTGAAGGCGATCAGCGCGACGTCGTCGGCGGAGGTCGCGACCGCCGCATAGAATGGGGGTTTGCCCGCAGCGAGGTGCAGCAGGTCGTCGGGGGCACCGCCGCCGTACGGGGTGATCCGTAAGGAGGCGACGGGGGCCTTCGCCAGGTCGTCGAGCGCGCGTATGTCGCACAACGCGTGCCGTATGCGGGCGAGTTCGCAGATCGTGGCCAGCTCGTGGGGGCGCTGGGCGGCGAGCACGGTCACGGCCACCGCGCCCGCCTTCATCACCGCGAGCCAGCAGGCCGCCAGGTGGGGCGTGGTGGGGCCGCGCAGCAGCACCCGGTTGCCGGGGACGACCCCCAGGTCGTCGGTGAGGACGTGCGCGATACGGTCGACGTGCTCGCGCAGCTCCCCGTACGACCACGCGCGCGTGCCGTCGAGCACGGCCGTACGGTCCGCCCCGAAGCGGCCGATCGTCGTATCCAGCAGCTCCGCACCGCAGTTGAGGCGGTCCGGATACCGCATGTCTCCCTCGCCCGCGAGGTCGAAGCGCAGCAGCGGCCACTCGTGCGGTGGCGGAAGGCTGTCGCGCGCGAAGGTGTCGACGTGGGCGGACGGCTTGAGCCGGATTGCGGAATCCATCGGGGATACGCCCCTCGTGCCGGGAACCTGGACTGCGGGGAAGCGCGTGCCGTGTACGGGACGGACGGGGGAACAGCGGCTGGTCGCGGGGGTCTTGCCAGCCCCGCGGATCCGCTGTCAGCGTATCGACTCGGTGACGGCAGTCAACAGAGCGCGATAAGGCGTTCGCCGAGGGAGGCGCCCACGTGGCAGCGACATCATCCCCATGCGACCCCGGTGCGGGACAGCGGGCCCGGTGCGAGGAGCTGCGCGCCCTCGCCGCACGGGAGTTGCGTCCGCTCGCCGAGCGGGGCGGGCCCGGCCGCGTCAACCGCCCCCTCGTCGCCGCCCTCGGCGAACACGGCCTGCTCGCCCGGCTCTTCCCCGACGACGGGCCCGTACGGGCCGTGGAACTGTGCCTGTTGCGCGAGTGCTTGGCGAGCGTGTGCACGGAGGCCGAGACCGCCCTCGCCCTCCAGGGGCTCGGCGCCCACCCGGTCGCGGACCGCGGCACGCCCGCGCAGCGCGAGAGGTGGATACCCGAGGTCGTCGCGGGCCGCGCCGTGGCCGCCTTCGCACTGAGCGAACCCGGCGCCGGATCGGACGCCGCCGCCCTGGAACTGGCCGCCGAACCGGACGGCGCCGGCTGGCGGTTGACCGGCGAGAAGTGCTGGATCTCCAACGCCCCCGAGGCCGACCTGTACACGGTCTTCGCCCGCACGGGAGAGGGGGAGCGCTCCCGGGGCGTGACCGCCTTCCTCGTCCCCGGCGACCGCCGGGGACTGACCGGCGAACCCGTGGAGATGCTCAGCCCGCACCCCATCGGCACCCTCGCCTTCGACGCGGTCGCGGTCGGCCCCGACGACGTCCTCGGCAGGCCGGGCGGCGGCTTCGCCGTGGCCATGCGCACCCTGGACCTCTTCCGGCCCAGCGTCGGCGCGTTCGCCGTCGGCATGGCCCGCGCCGCCCTGGAGGCGGCCGTCGCGCACGCGGGCGAACGCCGTGCCTTCGGCGGGCCGCTCAAGGACCTTCAGGCCGTCTCCCACCAGCTCGCCGAGATGGCCACCCGCACCGAGGCCGCCCGGCTGCTCGTGCACTCCGCGGCCGCCGCCCACGACGCGGGCGAACCGGGAGTCGCCGCGCGCGCCGCGATGGCCAAGCTGTTCGCCACCGAGACCGCCCAGTACGTCGTGGACGCGGCCGTCCAGCTCCACGGCGCCCGCGCCCTGCGCCGCGGCCACCTGCTCGAACACCTCTACCGCGAGGTGCGCGCGCCGCGCATCTACGAGGGCGCCAGCGAGGTCCAGCGCACGATCATCGCGAAGGAGCTGTACCGATGACACCGCGACCGATGACACCGCGACCGGTGAACTCCCAGGCGCACGGGCCCGCTTCGGAACCGCCCGCCGTCCCCACCCTCAGCCGCTTCAACCCCGCCCACCTCGCGCCCCCCAGCGGTTTCACCCATGCCGTGGCCGCCACCGGCGGCCGCCTGGTCTTCCTCGCCGGGCAGACCGCCCTCGACGGCGACGGCAGGATCGTCGCGGGCGGTCTGCCCGAGCAGTTCGAACGGGCACTGGCCAACCTCCTCGCCGCCCTCCGCGCCACCGGCGGCCGGCCCTGCCACCTGGCCCGGGTCACCGTCTACACCACGGACGTCGCGGCCTACCGCACGCACGCCCGCGAACTCGGCGCGATCTGGCGCCGGTCGGCCGGCCGCGACTACCCGGCGCTGGCCGTCGTGGGGGCGGTGCGCCTGTGGGACGAGGAGGCCCTGGTGGAACTCGACGGCATCGCGGTCCTGCCCTGACCACGCGCCAGGGGCCTCGCGCCGGCGGCTCGGATGCCGCTCGGATGTCGCTCAGATGTCGCGGAAGATCTCGATCTGCGCGCCGATCGTGTTGAGCCGCTCCGCGAGGTCCTCGTAACCCCGGTTGATGACATAGACGTTGCGCAGCACCGAGGTCCCCTCGGCCGCCATCATCGCCAGCAGCACCACCACCGCGGGCCGCAGGGCCGGCGGGCACATCATCTCCGCGGACCGCCAGCGCGTCGGGCCCTCGACGAGCACCCGGTGCGGGTCGAGGAGCTTGACGTCCGCGCCGAGCCGGTTGAGGTCGGTGAGGTAGATGGCGCGGTTGTCGTAGACCCAGTCGTGGATGAGGGTCTGACCCTGCGCGGCGGCCGCGATGGCCGCGAAGAAGGGCACGTTGTCGATGTTGAGCCCCGGGAACGGCATCGGGTGGATCTTGTCGATCGGCGCGCGCAGCTTCGAGGGCCGCACGGTCAGATCCAGCAGCCGGGTACGGCCGTTGTCCGCCGGGTACTCCGCGCTGCGCTCGTGGTCCAGGCCCATCTCCTCCAGCACCGCGAGCTCGATCTCCAGGAACTCCACCGGCACCCGCCGGATCGTCAGTTCCGACTCCGTCACCACGGCCGCCGCCAGCAGGCTCATGGCCTCCACCGGGTCCTCGGACGGCGCGTAGTCCACGTCGCGGTCGATGGCGGCCACGCCGTGCACGGTCAGGGTCGTGGTGCCGATGCCCTCGACCTTCACGCCCAGCTCCTCCAGGAAGAAGCACAGGTCCTGGACCATGTAGTTGGAGCTGGCGTTGCGGATGACGGTCACCCCGTCGTGGCGGGCGGCCGCGAGGAGCGCGTTCTCGGTGACGGTGTCGCCGCGCTCGGTCAGCACAATCGCCCGGGTGGGTGCGACCGAACGGTCGACCTGCGCGTGGTACGTGCCGTCCGTGGCCGTGATCTCCAGGCCGAAGTGGCGCAGCGCCGTCATGTGCGGCTGCACGGTACGGGTGCCCAGGTCGCAGCCGCCCGCGTACGGGATCTTGAAGTGGTCCATGCGGTGCAGCAGCGGGCCGAGGAACATGATGACGCTGCGGGTGCGCCGGGCGGCCTCGGTGTCCATCGCCGCCAGGTCCAGCTCGGCGGGGGGCACGATCTCCAGGTCGTTGCCGTCGTTGATCCAGCGCGCCCTGACCCCGATGGAGCCGAGCACCTCCAGGATCCGGTAGACCTCCTCGATGCGCGCGACGCGGCGCAGCGTCGTGCGCCCCGCGTTGAGCAGAGAGGCGCACAGCAGCGCCACGCACGCGTTCTTGCTGGTCTTGACGTCGATGGCACCCGAGAGCCGGCGGCCGCCGACCACGCGCAGATGCATGGGACCCGCGTACCCGAGGGAGACGATCTCGCTGTCCAGCGCCTCACCGATGCGAGCGATCATATCAAGGCTGATGTTCTGATTGCCCCGCTCGATACGGTTGACGGCGCTCTGGCTGGTGCCGAGCGCTTCCGCGAGCTGGGACTGGGTCCAGCCTCGATGCTGTCGAGCGTCACGGATGAGCTTCCCGATACGGGCGAGGTAAGCGTCTGTCATGTGTCAGACGTTATCTCAGATATGAGATTTATTCTCCAGCGCCTTGTGGCCAAAGTTGCGGGCCGCCGTGCGCCGGTGCAGTGCCCGCTCCTTCCTTTCCGGTGTACCGCATGGCGCCCGCGCGCGCAGCGCGTCCGCGTCCGTTCCCCATGGATGAGTAGTCATGGACGAGTACGTCCCGCTCGGTTGAGCCGGGCGGCCTGGCGGGTCAGGTGGTCGCGCTCGGCGAGGTTGGGTGCCTTGTGGGCCGCCTCGGCGTACAGCCGTGCCGCCGTCGCCGTGTCGCCGTCGCGTTCGTGGAGGTACGCCGCCACCGCGGTGTGGCGGGGCAGTGAGGCGTCCAGTCCCGCGAGCGCCGCCAGGCCGGCGCGCGGTCCGTCGGCCTCCCCGACGGCGACCGCGCGGTTGAGCCGGACGATGGGGCTGTCGGTCAGGCGCGCGAGCTCGTCGTACCACTCGACGATCTGCGCCCAGTCGGTCTCCTCGGCGGTGGGCGCGTCCGCGTGGAGTGCCGCGATGGCGGCCTGGGCCTGGAACTCGCCCAGCCGGTCGCGGGCGAGGGCCGACTGGAGGATCCCGACGCCCTCGGCGATCAACGCGGTGTCCCAGCGGCCGCGGTCCTGCTCGGCGAGCGGCACCAGGCTGCCGTCGGCCGCGGTCCGGGCGGCACGCCGGGCGTGGTGGAGGAGCATGAGGGCGAGCAGCCCCGCCGCCTCGGGGTGGTCGACGGCGGCCGCGAGCTGCCGGGTGAGCCGGACGGCCTCGGCGGCGAGGTCGACTTCGCCGGAATAGCCCTCGTTGAAGACCAGGTAGAGGACGCGCAGCACGGTGGCGACATCGCCGGGCCGGTCGAATCGCGCGCCGGCCACGGTGCGCTTGGCCCGGCTGATGCGTTGCGCCATGGTCGGCTCGGGCACCAGATACGCCCGGGCGATCTGACGGGTGGTCAGCCCGCCGACGGCGCGCAGCGTGAGGGCGACCGCGGATGCCGGGGTCAGCGACGGGTGGGCGCACAGGAAGTAGAGCTGGAGCGTGTCGTCCACCGCGGGCGCGGGCCCGGGCGGCGGCTCCTCCTCGGCGCGGTCCTCACGCCGGCGGCGGGCGGCGTCCGAGCGGGCCGCGTCGAGGAACTTGCGCCAGGCCACGGTGACCAGCCAGCCCTTCGCGTCCCGCGGCCGGTCCGCCGGCCAGACGCGGACCGCCTCGACGAGGGCGTCCTGCACGGCGTCCTCGGCCGCCGCGAAGTCGGCTCCGCGGCGGACGAGGGCGGTGATGACGTCCGGGGTGAGGCTCCTGAGGAGGGCCTCGTCCATCGGTGATGTCACTTCGTGGATGTCACTCGGTGATGGTGGGCGGCGAGGTCAGCAACGGGCGTACCTCCAGCCACTCGTGGATCGGCTTGCCGCCCGCCCCGGGGGCGGCCGACAGCTCCCCGGCCAGCTCGACGGCCCGCTCGTGGCTGTCGACGTCGATGACCATGAAGCCGGCGATGAGGTCCTTGGTCTCGGCGAACGGTCCGTCGGTGACCGGCGGGCGCCCTTCGCCGTCGTAGCGCACCCACGCCCCCTCGGGAGCGAGCGCCTGCCCGTCGACGAACTCGCCGGTCTTCTCCAGCCGCGCCGCGAAGTCGTGCATGAACTGCACGTGCGCCGAGATCTCCTCGGGGCTCCACTGGTCCATCGGCACGTCGTTGACCGGAGCCGGGGCGCCCCGATAGTGCTTCAGCAGCAGGTACTTCGCCATGGCGGTTCTCCTCCGTACAGGGTGCGACCCATTGTGGTCGCGTTCACTGCGGGGACGGAGCCGGTCGCGGATTCTCGACATCGCCGTCCGAAGAACGCCCGGCCTTCACTGCCACGGATCGGGGGCAGCAGGGCATGACCCGGTCGCGGCGATGTACTACAGTTATCTCGACATCGAGATATCTGCCGAGAGGCGTACCGCTGCCGCGCCAGTAAGGCTTGCCTAACTAAGGCACACCTTAGCGGATGGGGGCGGCGTCGGGGCGGCAGGATTGCCGCAGTACGCGATTTCATGCATGAAGGAGACTGCCGTGTCGGCGAACAGCTTCGACGCCCGCAGCACGCTGCAGGTGGGCGACGAGTCGTACGAAATCTTCCGGCTGGACAAGGTCGAGGGCTCCGCGCGCCTGCCGTACAGCCTGAAGGTGCTGCTGGAGAACCTGCTCCGCACCGAGGACGGCGCCAACATCACCGCCGACCACATCCGGGCGCTGGGCAACTGGGACTCCCAGGCCCAGCCCAGCCAGGAGATCCAGTTCACGCCGGCCCGCGTGATCATGCAGGACTTCACCGGTGTGCCCTGCGTCGTCGACCTCGCCACCATGCGTGAGGCCGTCAAGGAGCTCGGCGGCGACCCGGCGAAGATCAACCCGCTGGCCCCGGCCGAGCTGGTCATCGACCACTCCGTCATCGCCGACCGGTTCGGCACCAAGGACTCCTTCGCGCAGAACGTGGAGCTGGAGTACGGCCGCAACAAGGAGCGTTACCAGTTCCTGCGCTGGGGCCAGACCGCCTTCGACGAGTTCAAGGTCGTCCCGCCGGGCACCGGCATCGTCCACCAGGTCAACATCGAGCACCTGGCGCGCACGGTCATGGTCCGGGGCGGCCAGGCGTACCCCGACACCCTCGTCGGCACCGACTCGCACACCACGATGGTCAACGGCCTCGGCGTGCTGGGCTGGGGCGTCGGCGGCATCGAGGCCGAGGCCGCGATGCTCGGCCAGCCGGTCTCCATGCTCATCCCGCGCGTCGTCGGCTTCAAGCTGACCGGCCAGCTGCCGACCGGTACCACCGCCACCGACCTCGTCCTCACGATCACCGAGATGCTGCGCAAGCACGGCGTCGTCGGCAAGTTCGTGGAGTTCTACGGCGAGGGCGTCGCCGCGACCTCGCTCGCCAACCGCGCCACCATCGGCAACATGTCGCCGGAGTTCGGCTCCACCGCCGCGATCTTCCCGATCGACGGCGAGACCCTCAACTACCTGCGCCTGACCGGCCGCAGCGAGCAGCAGGTCGCGCTCGTCGAGGCCTACGCCAAGGAGCAGGGCCTGTGGCTGGACCCGGCCGCCGAGCCGGACTTCTCCGAGAAGCTGGAGCTCGACCTCTCCACGGTCGTCCCCTCCATCGCCGGCCCCAAGCGCCCGCAGGACCGTATCGTCCTCGCCGACGCCAAGGCCCAGTTCGAGCGTGACGTCCTCAACTACGTCGCCACCGCGGACGAGGCGGGCGAGGAGTCCTTCCCGGCCTCCGACGCCCCGGCCGTCCACCCCAACGGCGGGCCCTCGAACCCCGTCACCGTCACCGCCCCCGACGGCACGACGTACGAGATCGACCACGGCGCCGTCACCGTCGCCGCGATCACCTCCTGCACCAACACCTCGAACCCCTACGTCATGGTCGCCGCCGCGCTGGTGGCCAAGAAGGCGGTCGAGAAGGGCCTGTCCCGCAAGCCCTGGGTCAAGACCACCCTGGCCCCCGGCTCCAAGGTCGTCACCGACTACTTCGACAAGGCGGGCCTGACCCCCTACCTCGACAAGGTCGGCTTCAACCTCGTCGGTTACGGCTGCACCACCTGCATCGGCAACTCCGGCCCGCTGCCGGAGGAGGTCTCCAAGGCCGTCAACGACCACGACCTCGCGGTCACCTCGGTGCTCTCCGGCAACCGCAACTTCGAGGGCCGGATCAACCCCGACGTCAAGATGAACTACCTGGCGTCCCCGCCGCTGGTCGTCGCCTACGCCATCGCCGGCTCCATGCGCATGGACATCACCCGCGACGCGCTCGGCACCGACACCGACGGCAACCCGGTCCACCTCAAGGACATCTGGCCCACCGAGGCCGAGGTCAACGACGTCGTCGCCAACGCCATCGGCGAGGACATGTTCAACAAGTCCTACAGCGACGTCTTCGCGGGCGACGCCCAGTGGCAGGCCCTGCCGATCCCGACCGGCAACACCTTCGAGTGGGACGCCGAGTCCACCTACGTCCGCAAGCCCCCGTACTTCGAGGGCATGCAGATGGAGCCGGCCCCCGTCACCGACATCGCCGGCGCCCGCGTCCTGGCCAAGCTGGGCGACTCCGTCACCACCGACCACATCTCCCCGGCCGGTGCCATCAAGGCCGACACCCCGGCCGGCCAGTACCTCACGGAGCACGGCGTCGCCCGCCGCGACTTCAACAGCTACGGCTCCCGCCGCGGCAACCACGAGGTCATGATCCGCGGTACGTTCGCCAACATCCGTCTGCGCAACCAGATCGCGCCGGGCACCGAGGGCGGCTACACCCGCGACTTCACGAAGGCCGCGACTGCTGACGCGGCTCCCGTCTCCTTCATCTACGACGCTTCGCAGAACTACCAGGCCGCCGGCGTCCCGCTGGTCGTCCTGGCCGGCAAGGAGTACGGCTCCGGCTCCTCCCGCGACTGGGCCGCCAAGGGCACCGCGCTCCTCGGCGTCAAGGCCGTCATCGCCGAGTCCTACGAGCGCATCCACCGCTCCAACCTCATCGGCATGGGCGTGCTGCCGCTGCAGTTCCCCGAGGGCGCCTCGGCCGAGTCCCTCGGCCTGACCGGCGAGGAGACCTTCGCCATCGCCGGCGTCACCGAGCTCAACGAGGGCCGCACCCCGCGCACCGTGAAGGTCACCACCGACACGGGCGTGGAGTTCGACGCGGTCGTCCGCATCGACACCCCCGGTGAGGCGGACTACTACCGCAACGGCGGCATCATGCAGTACGTGCTCCGTTCCCTGATCCGCAAGTAAGGGACCGCACCGAGCCGTCGGCCAGGGCCGCACCCCGCGCGGGGTGCGGCCCTGCCGCGTCCTCACGACGACGGCGCGCCCAGCAGCTCGACCTCCGCCAGCGTCGCCGCACCGCCCGCCGGCACCAGCCGGTAGTGGCGGTACGCGCCGGGGGAGCCGGCGGCGAAGACCCGCGTCTGCCGGTCCCACCCGAACGACTCGCCCCCGCGCCGGTCCACCTCGCGCCAGCGCTCCCCGTCGGCCGAGCCGTACAGGACCCAGCCGCGCGGCGCCCCGGCCCGGTCGGCCGAAGTGAGCGTGTAGGACGTGACGGGCGCACCCGACGGCACCGCGAAGTCCACCGCGGTGAACGTGGCCGATGTCGCCGAGGAGTTGTCGGTCAGCGCCGAGGTGCCCGGTTCGGCCAGATCGACGAGCGGCGAGGGCACCTTGTCGTCCCGGGTGACCGACGACGGCCCGTCGTGCTCACCGCTGCCCCAGGCCGAGGGGCGAGGCCCCATCGCGAACTCCAGTGTGCCGCCGGCCGCCACCAGCGCGTGCGGCAGCGCCGTCGAGGCCCACGGCCTGCCATTGACCTTCAGGCCCTGCACATAGATGTTGCGGGCGCTGTTGCGGGGCGCCTTGACCACCAGGTCGCGGCCGTTCTCCAGGTGCACGGTGGCCTCGGTGAACAGCGGGGAGCCGACCGCGTACTCGCCGCCGCCCATCACCAGCGGATACAGGCCCAGCGCGCTGAAGACCCACCACGCCGACATCTCGCCGTTGTCCTCGTCCCCGGGATACCCCTGGCCGATCTCGCTGCCGAGATACAGCCGGGAGAGGACCTCACGCACCTTCTCCTGCGTCTTCCAGGGCTGCCCGGCCGCGTCGTACAGATAGGCGATGTGGTGCGAGGGCTGGTTGCTGTGCCCGTACATGCCCATCCGCACGTCCCGCGCCTCGGTCATCTCGTGGATCACACCGCCGTAGGACCCGGCGAACTCGGGCGCCCCCGTCTCGGGGGTCGAGAAGAACGCGTCGAGTTTCCTCGCCAGACCCGCGCGGCCGCCGTAGAGGTTCGCCAGCCCCCGGGTGTCCTGCACGGCCGTGAAGGCCATGTTCCAGGCGTTGGTCTCCGTGTAGTCGTGGCCCCACACGCGCGGGTCGAACTCCCCGGGCGTAAGCCGCCAGTCGCCGTGCTCGTCGCGTCCCTGGAAGAAGCCCACGCGGGTGTCGAAGAGCTTGACGTAATTCAGGGAGCGGTTCAGGAAATACTCCGACTCCTCCCGGTAACGGGCCTTGTGCGTCCGCGCGTACAGCGCCTCGCCCATCCTGGCCAGCCCGAAGTCGTTGAGATAGCCCTCCAGTGCCCAGGACAGGCCCTCGCGCGTCGCCGTGCTCGTGTACCCGAGGAACACGGAGGTCTCCGTGCCCTTGCGGCCCACGCCGGGGCCGCCGGGCACCACGGTCGCGTTCTTCAGCGCGGCCTCGTACGCGGCCTCCGCGTCGAAGCGCACCCCCTTGACGTACGCGTCGGCGAAAGCGACGTCCGAACTCGTGCCGTCCATCAGATCGGCGTAACCGGGCGAGGACCAGCGGGAGATCCACCCGCCGTCCTTGTAGTGCTGCACGAAACCGTCGACGAGCCGGCCCGCCCGGCCCGGGGCGAACAGGGCGTACGCGGGCCAGGTGGTGCGATAGGTGTCCCAGAAGCCGTTGTTGACGTACACCTCGCCGTCGACCACGCGCGCCCCGGTGCGCGTCGGGGTGTCCGCACCCGCGCGCGGCGAGAACGGGCTCGCGTACCGCGGGCGCGGCCGCTCGCGCGAACCGGTGTTCTCGAAGCCGGAGTTGGGATACAGGTAGAGGCGGTACAGGTTCGAGTAGAGGGTCGTCAGCTGGTCCGCGGTCGCGCCCTTGACCTCGATACGGCCCAGCAGCGCGTCCCACGCGGCGCGCGCCCGCTCGCGCACGGCCGTGAAGGAGGTGCCGTCGGGGATCTCCTGGGCGAGGTTGGCCTTCGCCTGCTCGACGCTGATCAAGGAGGTGGCGATCCGCAGGGTGACCGTACGGTCCCGGGGCGGCGCGAAGCGCAGGAAACGGGTCACGTCGGGGCCCCCGCCGCCCGGCGGCCGGCCCGCCGCGACGACCGGCGCGTCGAAGACGCCGTGCACGAACAGCCGCCCGGCGCCGGTGGACAGCCCGCTCCTGACGTCTGAATAGCCGCTGAAGGAACGGGACTTCGCGTCGACGGTCACCCCTCCGGCGTTGGTCACGTTGTCGAGGAAGACCCCGGCGTTCCTCCCCGGGAAGGTGAAACGCATCATCGCGGTGTGGTCGCCGGGCGCGATCTCGGCCTTGAGGCCACTGGTGAAGGTGACGCCGTAGTAGTGCGGTCTGGCGGTCTCGTCGGAGTGCCGGAAGGGGAGGGCACGCGCGGCGCGCGCGGCGTCGGGGGCGCCGCGCTCGCCGTCGGGCGCGGCCGTGGGCATGACCTGGAAGGTCTGCCGGTCGCCCATCCAGGGGCTCGGCTCGTGGCTCGCGCTGAAGGCCTGCACGGTGGGGAGGTTGTCGGCGTTGTTGGCGGCCGCGTAACGGTAGAGCCAGTCCGTCGCCCCGGCGTCGGTCACCGGGGTCCAGAAGGTGAAGCCGTGCGGGAGCGCGGTGGCGGGGAAGGTGTTGCCGCGCGAGAAGGCGGGGCCGGAGTGGGTGCCCCGGGTGGTCAGGGCGCGGTCGGCCGGATGCGCCGGAGGGCGCTCCTCGCGCGCGGGCGCGAGGGAGATGTCGTCCACCCAGCCGCGGAAGGAGGCGGGACCGGCGGGGGAGTCGTAGGCGACGAGTACCCGGGCGACGGTCCTGCCCGCCGCGACGGCGCCGATCCGAGACTCCTTGTGGTTCCACTGGTTGACGTAGAGCGTCTTGGAGTCGGCCTGTCCCCGTGGGGTCAGCGCGGCGCCGTGCTGATCGACCGCGCCCAGCTCACTGAGGTACGTGCCGTCGGTGAAGGCGAGATCCACGGCGATGTGCGTGGCCGGATAACGAGGGTCCGGCTCGGTCATGGACGGGAAGACCTTGTACGACAGGGTGGTGCGCGGCGTCACCGCGACCCGTACGTCGAAGACCTTGGCGGTGGCGAAGGCGCGGCCCCCGGTCAGATGGCGGCCGCCGTAGCGCAGCGCGTGGGTGCCGGTGAAGCCCGCGTGGGCCCTGGCCGTGGGGGAGGAGGCCGGGCCGTGGTCGACGTGGCTGCGCATGGCCTTCGGGGGCGGGGGTCCCGTCTCCGCGGTCGCCAGCTGCACTTCGGCGAGCTGGGTGGCGGGCTCTCCGTGGTTGCGGGATATCTCCAGCCGGTAGTGCCGGAAGGGGGAGGAGGCGGGGAAGGAGAACACGCGGGTCTGGAAGCGCCGGGCGAAGTCCTGGCCCGTGCGCGTGTCGAGGACGGTCCAACTCCGGCCGTCCGGGGAGCCCTTGAGCGTCCAGTCCCGGGGGTCACGTCCGGGCGCGTCGTCGGCGGAGGTCAGCGCGTAGCGTACGGCCCGTACCGGCTCGGACAGTTCGAATTCCAGCCAGGCCGAGTCCGCGAGGACCAGCCATTTGGTGCCGGGGTCGCCGTCGACGAGGTTCTCCTTGACCTCCCCCGACGCCGCGTTCTCCCCGCTGGCCCGCACGGCGGTGACCTTGTCCGTGACGCTGCCGGGGATGCCGTCGGCGTCCCCGCCGTCGACGCCGGAGGAGCGCGGACGGCCATCGGGGCCGGTCTCGGGCGTGTCGCTCCAGTCGGGCCGCGGCTCGCCGGGCTCGAAGGAGGAGCCGAAGCGCTCGGCGGGCGCGGCCGCCACGGACGGGGTGGCCTGCGGGATATGAGGGAGCGTCAGCAGGAGCGTTGTCGCGAGCAGTGCCACGGTCCGGGGGAGCGTGCGCGGGCGGTGCCGTCCGGACCGCGGGGATCCCGATCGCTGTCGCAGCCGCATCTCAAGCCTCTCGACGAACGGACTGACAACGTTGTCACGTGTGTCGCGCAGAGACCAAGTACGGCGCGAGGGGCGGCCGGTGTCAAGAGCGGTATCGAATCGAGAAAGACTGGTGGCCGAATCGGCTTACGATCTTGCCCAGTTGATGCGGGGTGGACTATACCTGTCGGCGTCCGGGGCGGCCGTGAGCCCGCCGCGGCGGACCCGGGGGGAGCGGCGTACGGGGACGCCGTGGCGCATTCGCCGGCCCGGCGCGCACGCCCAGCACACCAGGCTTCACACGACCCGCGGTAATCGGGCCCTTCGTCGATGGCCACCTCGCAAGGGAAAGACCGGTACACCGCCTGAGTCCGTCAGAAGGCGAGGACTTGAGCATGGGATCCAGCTCGGCAATCGGCAGGCGCGACCTGATCAGGCGGGCGGCGGCGGTGGGGCTGCTCACGGTGCCCTCGGCGGGAGTGCTCAGCGCCTGCGCGAGCGGCGGCAGCGGCGGCGACAAGCAGGTGGACAAGGGGAAGAAGAGCGAGCGGAATCCGCTCGGCGTCAATGAGACCGCGCCGCTCGACGTCGTCATCTTCGACGGCGGATTCGGCCAGCAGTACGCGAAGGACGCCGAGGCCGAGTACAAGGCCGCCCACCCGGGCGCCGCCATCAAGCACTCGGCCACCCCGGACATCCAGCCCCAGGTCCAGCCCCGTTTCAACGGCGGCACCCCGCCCGACCTCATCGACAACTCCGGTGCCAAACAAATGGACATGGGCACCCTCGTCGCCAAGAAACAGCTGACGGACCTCAACGCGCTGCTCGACGCCCCCTCCCTGGACGACCCGGCCAAGAAGGTACGCGACACCCTGCGCCCCGGAGTCGTCGAGATGGGCCGGTTCGACGGCCAGGAGACGTGGATCCTGTACTACGCCTACAGCGTCTACGGCGTGTGGTATTCGCGGACCAATCTCGAAAAGCTCGACGCGAAGTACCCCGAGACCTGGGACGAGATGCTCGCCCTGTGCGAGAAGGCGAAGAAGAAGGGCATCGCCGGCTGGACCTATCCGGGCAAGTACCCCTACTACCTCCCCTTCAGTCTCTACCCGTTCATCGCCAAGATCGGCGGCCGGGAGGTCCTCGACCGGATCGACAACCTGGAGCCCAACGCCTGGAAGGACCCGGCGGTCAAGGCCGCTTTCGAGGCGTACTACGAGCTGTACAAGAAGGGCTACATCCTCCAGGGCACGCCCGGCCTGACCCATATCGAGTCGCAGACCGCCTGGAACGAGGGCAAGGCGCTGTTCATCCCCAACGGTTCCTGGGTGGAGAACGAGGCGCAGAAGACCACCCCCGCCGATTTCAGGATGGCCGTCGGAGCCCCCTCCAGCCTGGACGCCGCCCGCGACAAGATGCCCTTCGGCACGATCTGGGCCTGCGGCGGCGAGCCGTTCATCGTCCCGAGGAACGCGAAGAACCCGCAGGGCGGCATGGAGCTGCTGCGCATCATGCTCGGCAAGAAGTCCAGCCAGAACTTCATCAAACGGGTCTCCTCGCTCACCTCGTTCCACGGCGGCACCGAGGGACTGAGCCTGCCGCCGGGCCTGTCCTCCTGCGAGGAGGCCCTCGCCAAGGCCGGGCAGAACATCGTCAACCCCCGTATCCAGGACTGGTACGTCGGCCTGGAGAAGGAGAAGATCGGGGTCGCGGCGCTCGGCGAGATGATGGCCGGCCGTATGACCCCCGACGAGGCCATCACGACGATCCAGAAGTTCGCCGACCAGACCCGCGCGGACGACTCGGTCAAGAAGTACAGGCACTAGTCCCAGGAGCACCGGCGCCCGGCGAAGGCGCCGGTCCGGGCGCGGCAACGTGGCGGCAGATCGGGGTCGAAAGAGCATGCGGCACGGCAAGTACCGGTTCATCGTGGGGTTCCTGGCCCTGCCCCTGGCGATCTACGCGATCTTCGTGATCTCGCCGTTCGTCCAGGCCATCTACTACTCCTTCACGGACTGGACGGGGCTGAGCCCCGACTTCTCCGTGGTCGGGTTCGGCAACTACCGCAAGATGGTCCAGGACGACGTCTTCTGGAAGGCCGTGGGCCACAATGTCCTGCTGCTGCTCATCCTGCCCCTGATCACGCTCGGGCTCGGCCTGTTCTTCGCCTTCATGCTCAACGTCGGCGGCCGCGGCGGAAAACGGGCGGCCGTCGCGGGCGTACGCGGCTCGGGCCTGTACAAGGTCGTGTACTTCTTCCCGCAGGTCCTGTCCATCGCGATCGTCGCCCTGCTCTTCCAGTTCGCCTACAACCCCAACAGCGGGGCCCTCAACTCCTTTCTCAGCGGCATCGGCCTGGACTCGGTGCGGCCCAACTGGCTGGGCGATCCCGGGCTCGCGCTGTGGTGCGTCATGGCGGTGATGGTGTGGAGCAACGTCGGCTTCTACGTCGTGCTCTTCTCGGCGGGCATGGCCAGTATCCCCAAGGACTTCTACGAGGCCGCGCTGCTGGACGGCGCGGGCCGCGCCCAGACCTTCTTCCGCGTCACCCTGCCCCTGCTGTGGGACACCGTGCAGACCGGCTGGGTCTACATGGGCATCATGGCCCTCGACGGATTCGCCGTCGTGCAGATCATGACGGTGGGCCCCGGCGGCCCGGCCTATTCGACCGAGGTGCTGTCCTACTTCCTCTACACCAAGGCCTTCCGTGACGGACAGGCCGGATACGCCACGACCCTCGGGGTCGCCCTGCTCATCGTCACCATGATCTTCGCGGGCATCGTCATGAAGCTCGGCCGGCGCGAACGGCTGGAGTACTGATGGCGCACACCACGCAGCACCAGCCGTCCGCCGACCGGGGAGCAAGCGCAGTGACCGTGCACACAGACAGCCCGCGCGAGCGCCGTGGCGAGGGCAGGGTCCTCAATGTCGTCTCGCACGTCGTGCTCGTCGTGTGGGGTCTCATGGTCACCATGCCGCTGCTGTGGGCGGTGATGAGTTCCTTCAAGGACGACAGGTCCATCTTCACCTCGCCCTGGGCGCTGCCGTCCGCGCTCCATTTCGACAACTGGTCGCGCGCCTGGTCCCAGGCGCACATGGGCGAGTACTTCCTCAACTCCGTCATTGTCGTGGCCGGTTCGCTGTTCGGCACGATGCTGCTCGGTTCGATGGCGGCCTATGTGCTCGCCCGCTTCGAATTCCCCGGGAACCGCTTCGTCTACTACCTGTTCGTGGGCGGCATGAGCTTCCCGGTCATCCTGGCGCTGGTCCCGCTGTTCTTCGTCATGAAGAACATGCAGCTGCTGGACACCTACCACGGGCTGATCCTCGTCTACATCGCCTATTCGCTGCCGTTCACGGTGTTCTTCCTGTGCGGCTTCTTCCGTACGCTGCCGACCTCCGTCGCGGAGGCGGCGATCATCGACGGCGCCTCGCACACCCGTACCTTCTTCCAGGTCATGCTTCCCATGGCCCGGCCCGGACTGATCAGCGTCGGAATCTTCAACTTCCTCGGCCAGTGGAACCAGTACCTGTTGCCGGCCGTCCTCAATGTCGGTGACGAGCACAAGAAGCTGCTGCCGCAAGGGCTGGTGTGGCTCGCCGCGACGCAGGGATACAAAGGCGACTGGTCGGGGCTGTTCGCGGGACTGGTCATCGCGATGCTGCCGGTGCTCGCCGCCTACATCGTCTTCCAGCGGCAGGTGCAGAGCGGGCTCACGGCGGGCGCGCTGAAATAGCGCGGAGGACTAGTGTCTCGTGATCCTTGCAGTGTCACTTGAGGCTCCCTGTCTCGTTGAGCCTGACGTGAACCTCCGCCCCTCCCTTGAACAAGCGGAAGATTTGCGGGAGTTGTTGGCCTCTCGCAGTGTTTCGGCCGATGTGGCCCTGCGTGCGCGGATCGTGCTCTGGTCCAGTGAAGGACGGCGCCGGAAGGACATAGCCGAACTCCTCGGGATCTCGGCGCGGACGGTGGACCGCTGCAAGGTCCGGTATGCCGAGCGGGGCCTGGCCGGCCTGGAGGACAGGCCCCGCCGGCGAGGGCGTGAGCAGGTCCCGCCACGGACACGGGCGCGCGTGATTGCACTGACCAGGATGTCGCCGCCGGCCGGCACCGGGCTTTCGCACTGGTCGACGCGGACACTGGCCGACTACCTCAGGCGGCATGAAGGTATCTCGGTGTCCTGGCATTACATCGCCCGTGTCTGGCGCGAGGAGAATCTCAGGCCGCACCGGTCGGGTACCTTCAAGCTTTCGAAGGATCCCGCGTTCGCGGACAAGGTCGCCGATGTCGTCGGCCTGTATCTGGATCCTCCCGGCGGCGCGGTGGTGCTGTCGGTGGATGAGAAGACGCAGATGCAGGCGCTGGACCGGACCCAGCCACTGCTGCCGGTGACGTTCGCGGCGGGCGAGAAGCGCACAGCCGATTACGTGCGGCACGGCACCACGAACCTGTTCGCCGCCCTGAACGTCGCCACCGGCGAGGTGCTCGGCGAGTGCAGGCCGGACCGGAACGCTGCGAACTTCCTCGCCTTCCTGAAGAAGGCGGTGAAGCCC
>NZ_JBHSPB010000027.1:0-93856 GCF_042656465.1 Streptomyces gamaensis | reverse complement strand
ATCGCCCACATCCACCTCCACACCTCCGAACCCCTCCCCCTCGACCCCTACACCACCTCCCGCCACACCGGCTCCTTCCTCCTCATCGACCCCACCGACGGCACCACCCTCACCGCCGGCATGGCAGGCAGAGCCTTCGCGGAAGGCGAGCCGGAGAACACCGCCGACGACGGATGGGACTTCTGATGAGCGTCAAGTCCACCGCGCGCCGCCGATGTTGCCCCCGACGTTGCCGCCGATGCCGCCACCCCCCGCATCCGTCCGCACCGGACGTCCCGCAGCCGTGAGCGCCGGGACCGTCGAGAGGAACAACCCCGTGTCCGCCGTCGCCCGCCGCGTCCTCGCGGCCCTCGTCGCCCTGCCCCTGCTGGTCCTCGCGCTCGGCGCGTGCGGTTACGGTTCGCAGAAGGACACCACCAGAAGCGCCGCCCCAGACGGCTCCGGGGGCGGGGGCGGGGGCAAGCGGCTGTCCGCCGACACCGTGAGAATCGGTTACTTCCCCAACATCACCCACGCCACGGCGCTCGTCGGCGACCACGAGGGCTTCTTCCGCAAGGAGTTGGGCGGCACCCGGCTCCGGGTGACGGCCTTCAACGCCGGGCCGTCCGAGATCGAGGCCCTCAACGCGGGCTCCATCGACATCGGCTGGATCGGCCCGTCCCCCGCCGTCAACGGCTTCACCAAGTCCGGGGGCAAGAACCTGCGGATCGTCTCCGGCTCCGCGTCGGGCGGCGTCAGGCTGGTCGTCGACCCCAGGAAGGTCGGTTCGCTCGACGACGTCAAGGGCAAGAGGATCGCCACCCCGCAGAAGGGCAACACCCAGGACGTCGCCTTCCTCAACTGGCTTTCCGGCAAGGGCTGGAAGGTCGATCCGCAGAGCGGCAAGGGGGACGTCTCCGTGGTCCGTACGGACAACAAGGTGACCCCGGACGCGTTCCGGTCCGGTTCGGTCGACGGCGCGTGGGTGCCGGAGCCGACCGCTTCCCAGCTCGTCGCCCTCGGCGGGAAGGTGCTGCTCGACGAGGCGGACCTGTGGCCCGACAAGAAGTTCGTGATCACGAACGTGGTCGTGTCGCAGAAGTTCCTGGAGCGGCATCCCGACGTCGTCGAGGCCGTGCTGCGCGGCTCGGTGCGCGCCAACGCCTGGATCAAGGAGCATCCGGAGCAGGCCGAGGCCGCCGCGAACGCCGCGCTCAGGAGCCTGACCGGCAAGGCGCTCCCGCCCGAGGTGCTCGCCCCCGCCTGGCGGAGCATCCAGGTCACCGACGATCCGCTCGCCGCGACCCTGGACGCCGAGGCCGATCACGCCGTACGGGCCGGGCTGCTGGACAAGCCCGATCTGTCCGGCATCTATGACCTGCGGCCGCTCAACAAGGTACGTGCGGCAGCCGGGTTGCCCCCGGTCGACGCCGCCCGGCTCGGCGAGCAGTGACCGCCACCCCCACGCTCAGGCCCGACCCCAGGAGGTGACGGGATGTCCCCGGCACTGACCACCGGCACGGCGGACGCCGGCCGGCTCACGGACGACGCCCCTGCCGCCGTCCGGCTCGACCACGTCCACAAGACCTTCGGCCGCCCCGGCACGGACCGGCCCGTACTGGAGGACATCAGCCTCGCCGTGCGGCCCGGCGAGTTCGTGTGTCTGCTGGGGGCGTCCGGCTGCGGCAAGTCCACTCTGCTGAACCTGGTCGCCGGGCTGGAGGAGCCCACGTCCGGCACGATCGAGGTCTCCGGCGGGCGGCCGGCGCTGATGTTCCAGGAGCACGCGCTGTTCCCGTGGCTGACCGCCGGCCGCAACGTCGAACTCGCGCTGCGGCTGCGGGGGGTGCCCAGGGCGGAGCGCCGGGCGGAGGCCGAGCGGCTGCTCGACCTCGTCCGCCTCGGCGGGGCGCACGGCAAGCGCGTGCACGAGCTGTCGGGAGGGATGCGGCAGCGGGTCGCGCTCGCCCGCGCGCTCGCCCAGGACAGCCGGCTGCTGCTGATGGACGAGCCGTTCGCGGCGCTGGACGCCATCACCCGGGACGTGCTGCACCACGAGCTGTCCCGCATCTGGTCGGAGACCGGGCTGTCGGTGCTGTTCGTCACGCACAACGTGCGCGAGGCGGTGCGGCTCGGGCAGCGCGTCGTCCTGCTGTCGTCGCGCCCGGGCCGGGTGGCCCGCGAGTGGACGGTCGGGCTGCCGCAGCCGCGCCGTATCGAGGACGCCGGGGTCGCCGAGCTGTCGGCGGCCGTCACCGAGGAACTGCGTGGGGAGATCCGCCGCCATGGCCGACACTGACACCCCGGCCGGAGGGACGGGGCCCACCGCTCCGACGGCCCCCACGGCCCCGGCCGACCGGACCGACCTCGCCGGGCTCGAAGCGGGGCTCGACGCGCTCGACGCCGTCACCGTGCGCCGGGCCGGGGTCCGGCAGGTGCTGCTGCACAAGGTCCTGCCGCCGGCCGTCGCCGTGCTCCTCGTCCTCCTCGTGTGGAAGCTGCTGGTCCTCGCCCGGATCACCGACGACTACAAACTCCCCGACCCGTCGGCGGTCTGGGCCAGTCTGCGCGGGCTCTGGCTCAACGGCACCCTGTTGTCGATCATCTGGACCAGCGTCTCGCGCGGCCTCCTCGGCTTCGCCGCCGCGCTCGCCATCGGCACCCCGCTCGGCCTGCTCGTCGCCCGGGTACGGCCGGTGCGGGCCGCGCTCGGACCGGTGCTCTCCGGACTGCAGTCGCTGCCGTCCGTGGCCTGGGTGCCGGCCGCCGTGATCTGGCTGGGCATCACCGACAAGGCCATGTACGCGGTGATCCTCCTCGGCGCGGTCCCCTCGATCGCGGGCGGTCTGGTCTCCGGCATCGACCAGGTGCCGCCGCTGTACCTGCGGGCCGGCCGCACCCTCGGCGCGACGGGGGCGCGCGGCGCCCGGCACGTGCTGCTGCCGGCCGCGCTGCCCGGCTACATCGCCGGCCTCAAACAGGGCTGGGCCTTCTCCTGGCGCTCCCTGATGGCCGCCGAACTCATCGCCTCCTCCCCCGACCTGGGCCTGGGCCTGGGGCAGTACCTGGAGAACGCGCGCACCGACTCCGACATGCCGGGCGTGCTGCTGGGCATCGTCCTCATCCTCTTCGTCGGCATCGCCGTCGACCTCGCCGTCTTCAGCCCGCTGGAGCGGCGGGTGCTGCGCGCGCGGGGCCTGACGGCGGCGGCCCGATGACCCCGGCGCTGCTGCTGGTCGCGCACGGCAGCCGCGACCCGCGGCACGCGGCGACGGTCGCGGCACTGCGGGAACGGGTGGCGCGGCTGAGGCCCGGGGCGCGGGTCGCGGCGGGGTATCTGGACTTCTGTCTGCCGAGCGTGCCGCGCGCGCTGGAGGGGCTGGCGGCACGGGCGGGCGGGGCGGTGGCCGTACCGCTGCTGCTGACCCACGCCTTCCACGCGCGCTGCGACCTGCCGGCCGTGCTGCGCTCGCCGCGACCGCCCCTGCGGGTGGCGCGGGCCGGGGTGCTGGGCCCGTCCCCGCTGCTGACGGCCGCGCTCGAACGGCGCCTGGACGAGGCCGGGTTGCCGCCCGGCGAGCGCGCCCGTACCGGGGTCGTCCTGGCGGCGGCGGGCACCTCCGACCCCCGGGCCCGCGCGGGACTCGTGGACGTCGCGCGCGCGTGGGAGCGCACCGGCTGGTACGCGGTACGGCCCGCGTTCGCCTCCGCGTCCGGGCCCCGGGTCGCGGAGGCCGTACGGGCCCTGCGGGACCGGGGCGCCGCGCGCGTCGCGGTGGCCCCGTACGTCCTGGCCCCCGGCCGGCTGCCGGACCGTATCGCCGCCGGGGCGCACGCGGCGGGCGCGGACGTCCTGGCGGAACCGCTGGGGGCGGCACCGGAGGTCGCGGAGCTGGTGTGGCAGCGGTACGAGGAGGCGGTGCCGGCGGGGGCGGAGCGCCGGGCACTGCCGGCGTGAAGCGGCCTGCCCTTCCACGGCTCCACCACCCCGCCTCCCCGGACCGCGACATCCACGAGGCACACTGGCATCCGGGCAGCTCCTGCCCCACCCCGGTGAACAGCAAGGACACAGCGTGACGGACACGGCATTCACGGAACAGCGGGCCCGCGAGCTCCTGGCGCGGGCGGTGCCCGCCGTCCCCGCCGCGGACGCCGACCTGCTCTCGCTCGGCGAGAACGCGGTCTTCGCGGCCGGCGGCCTCGTCGTCAAGGTGGGCCGTGACGCCTCGCTGCGCGAGCGGGCGGAGCGGGAGCTGCGGGTCGCGGCCTGGCTGGCGGACGCGGGCGTTCCGGCCGTACGGGCCGCCGAGGGCGAACCGCTGACCGCCGACGGGCATCCGGTCACCCTCTGGCACCGGCTGCCCGCCCCGGAGCGTGCGGCGACGCCCGCCGATCTGGCCGCCCTGCTGCGGCTCGTCCACGCGCTGCCCGCACCGGAGTTCGCGCTGCCGCGGCGCGAGCTGCTCGGCGGTGTGGAGCGCTGGCTGCGGCTCGCGGGCAGCGCCGTCGACCCGGCGGACGCCGCGTATCTGCGGGAGCGCCGCGACGGCTTCGCGACCGCCGCGGCCGGGCTCGTCCCGCACCTGCCGCCCGGCCCGATCCACGGGGACGCGCTGCCGCGCAACGTCCACATCGGCCCCGGCGGCCGGCCGGTCCTGGTCGACCTGGAGACCTTCTCCGCGGACCTGCGCGAGCACGACCTGGTCGTGCTCGCCCTCAGCCACGACCGCTACGGGCTGGACGAGCAGGCGTACGCCGCGTTCGTCGACGTCTACGGCTGGGACGTGCGGGACTGGGCGGGCTGTGCGGTGCTGCGCGGCGCGCGGGAGACGGCGAGCTGCGCGTGGGTGGCGCAGCACGCGCCGGGCAACCCGGCGGCGCTGGCGGAGTTCCGGCGCCGGGTCGCCTCCTTGCGGGAGGGGGACGGGACGGTGCGCTGGTATCCGTTCTGACCGTGCCGCCCGGCGCCTACCGGCCCGCGCACAGTCCGGCGGCCTCGCGGGCGCATCCCCAGGCGAGGGTGACGCCGGCCCCGCCGTGCCCGTAGTTGTGCACGACGAGCGTGCCGTCGTCCGCCGTCTCCGCCTCCAGGCGGACCTGTTCGCGGACGGGGCGGATCCCGGCGCGGTGGCCGAGTACGCGGGCTCGCGCGAGCGCGGGCACGACGGCGGCGCAGCGGGCCAGGATGCCCTCGGCGGTCTTCTCGTCGGGCTCGGTGCTCTCGTCGCCGTCGACGGCCACGCCGCCCAGGACGACGGTGTCCCCGTGCGGGAAGACGCACAGCAACTCGGTGTCGTCGCCGTCGACTTCGCAGAAGAACTCCGTGATGCCCGGGTTCTCGACGACGACGGTCTGTCCGCGCACCGGCCGCAGGGTCGCGTCGCGGGCCAGCTCGCGGGCGCCGAGCCCCGCGCAGTTGACGACGGCGGCCGCGCCCGGCCCGGCCTCCCGGAGCGCGCCCACCCGGCGCCGCTCCACGCTGCCGCCGGCGTGCAGGAATCGCCGCTGGAGGTAGTCGAGGTGCACGGGCATGTCGACGAGCGGGGCGGTCATGCGGTAGCCGGAGACGAAGCCCTGCGGGAGCCGTGTGGCGTCGCACAGGGTGAAGCCGGGCAGTGCGGCGGCCCAGTGGGGGACGGTCACCGGCCTGCGGGCGGCGTCGGTGCCGGTGACCAGCCGTACTCCGGTGGCCGGTTCGGCCGCGAGGGCGGTGAGAACCCCGAGGGAGTGGCGCCCCCACCGCTCGACCCTGTCCTGCGGCCCGACCAGGAAGGGCCCCCACACCGCTCCCGCGGCCAGCGAGGTCCGGCCCGGCAACTCCTCGGCCACCAGCCGCACTTCGTGCCCGGCCTCGGCCAGCACGACGGCGGTGGTGAGCCCGGCGACACCGGCTCCGACCACGACGATCCCTCCGGTGACGCTCACGGCGACGCCTCCTCGACAGCACGGCAGGACAGCGGCCCGCACGCCGCGCGCCCGGACCGTGAACTCACTGTGCCGCGCGGGGCCTTACCGCGCCACACCACCGGGCCGCCGCCCGCAACCAGAACCGCCCCGCGCCAGCGCACACCGCAAGCGCGCCTCAGTGCATCCGCGCCGGGACCAGTGGCCACGCCCCCTCGACGGCCGCGGCCGGGTCGGTGCGTCGCAGATACCGTTGCAGGGACGCGGCCTGCTCCGCGGCCGCGCGTATCTGGAGCTCGTGCAGATCGGCCGCCGGCACCGCCCCTATCGTGGCGTGCCGTTCGCCGAGGCGGTGGGCCGCCCTCGCGGCGGCCACCGCGTCCGCGCCCGCCTCGTGCGCGACGTCCAGCCGCACCCCGTAGTGCTCGCACAGGGCCCGCAGGGTGCGGCGGCCCTTGCGGTAGCGGTCGACGTGCTTGTCGAGGACGAGCGGGTCGATCACCGGGGCCGGGGCCCCGCCCAGCCGCCGCGACAGCGGGGGCACGCCGTGGCGGCGGCACTCGCGGTCCAGGAGTGTCAGGTCGTAGCGCGCGTTCATCACGACCAGCGGGGAGCCGGAGCGCAGCACGCCGGCCAGCGCTTCGGTGATCTCCTCGACGGCGCGGGCGGCGGGGGCGCCGTGCTCGCGGGCGTACTCCGTGGAGATGCCGTGGATCCGCACGGCGTCCTCGGGGATGGGCACGCCCGGATCCACAATCCATGTCCGTTTACTGGCGACTTGTCCGTCCGGGGTGACGCGGACCAGCGCGGCGGTGACGACGCGGTCGGTCTCGGTGTCGGTGCCGGTGGTCTCCAGGTCGAAACCGGTCAGCGGCTCTCCGTGCCAGGGCATGGTGCGGTCCCCCTTCGGTGGTGCTCTCCCCCGTGCGGCTTCCCAGCCTGCCACGCCCGACTGACATCCGGCCCGGCGGCCCGTTGCCGCCCCGGGGAGCGTCCCGGAGAGCGTCCCGTCCTCAGGACACCGGGCGGGAGTCCGCCCATACTCCCTCGAACTCCTCGCGGTAGATCTCGAAGAGACCGTGGTCGAGCTCCCGCCCCTCGCGGACCACGTCCCGGCCGCCGCCGCGCAGCACGAGCACGGGCGCCTCCATGCCGCGTGCCTTGCGCAGGTAGGACTGGACGACGGCCAGCCCGTCGGGGCCGTCGCCGTTGACCAGATAGGCGGTGAAGCGGGGCGTCTCGTCGAAGACGCGGATCTCGAAGGCGGCGGTGTCCCGCAGCCGGTCGCGCACCCGCCGCATGTGCATGATGTTCATCTCCACCGAGCGGCTCATCTCGCCCTTCTTGATGCCCAGTTCGCGTTCGCGGCGGCGGACCGCGCTGCTGGCGGGGTTGAGGAAGAGCAGCCGGGCCCGGCAGCCGGACTCGGCGAGGCGGACGAGGCGGCGGCCGGAGTAGTTCTGCACGAGCAGGTTGAGTCCTATGCCGACGGCGTCCAGGCGGCGGGCCTCGCCGAAGAGGTCCTCCACCGGCAGCTGCCGCTGCAGCCGTACCCGGTCCGGGTGCACGCCGACGACATCCGCGTAGCGGTCGCCGACGAGGTCCTCGACGGCGTCGACGGGCAGCCGTTCGGCGCCCGGGCCGCCGGTGCCGCTGCCGCCGCCGAGGATGTCCAGCAGCCGGGCCGAGGCGCGTTCGGCCTGGGCGAGGACGGTCTGGGACAGCGCCCGGTTGCGGGAGACGACGTTGCGGGCGACCTCCAGCTCGTCCAGGGCGAGCTCCAGCTCGCGGCGGTCGTCCAGGTAGGGCTCGAAGCACGGCCAGTGCTGGACGAGGAGTTCGCGCAGCTGGGGCAGGGTCAGAAAGCACAGCACGTTGTCGTCGGCGGGGTCGAGCAGATAGCCCTTGCGGCGGCTGACCTCCCGTACCGCGACGGCCCGCTGGACCCACTCCTGGCCGGCCGGGCCGGCCGCGGCCACCACCCACTCGTCCTCGCCGTGCACCGGCTCGTAGACGGGCCGCAGCACGGCGGCGACGACGGCGCGCAGCCGCTGTTCGACGAGGTTGAGCCAGATGTAGGCGCGGCCCGCCCGTTTGGCGCGGGTGCGCACCTCGCGCCAGGCGTCCGCGCCCCAGTCCAGTTCCGCGCCGATCTCCATCGGGCGCGCCAAGGACACCGCGCCGGGTGGTGTGTCGGCCGCGCCGTCTCCCCCGGGACAGCCGTCCCCAGGGGGCAGCTCCAGCCCGCCCGAGCTCACCAGTGCACCGCCTTCCGCCCCCGTCCAACGATCAAGGCAGACTACTGTGCGGGCGGTGGCCGGTGCACGCGGTCGGGCGAGCTCGTTCGCCAACTCCGTGCCGCCCCGAGGGCGTTGCCCGGGCGGCCGGGGGCCGGGAGTGAGCGGTTTCATAGCGGCCGGGGGCGATGAGCGCCGGTGCGGGCGGGAAGAGCAGCGGGAAGGACGGCCGCGAAAGCCGCAGGGAGGACGGCGGGAGGGCGGGGAGGGCCGGCAGGGGAAGGCGCGCGGGAGAGCGTGCGGGACGGGCGCGGACGGGCGCCCCGGCCCGGCGGGCGCGGCACGCGCGGTCACGGGCGTCCGGGGCCGGCGGTGCGGGTGGCGCGGGCGCCGTCCGCGCGGGGGCCGTCACCCGGTTGGACGAGCCGCCGCGAGCCGGGCTCCCGCTCCTTTTGGGGAAGATCTGGCGAAAGGGCGGCTTCGCGGCCCCGCTTGGGCAAGGATGCCGGTTCGGCCTCCACGGGCACGCGGCGGGCCCACCCCCGCCCCACGGGCCGGCCGCGCATCGGGAACGAGCACGACGGAAAGCGACAGAGCGACAGTTATCCGGAGTCAGCCGGGCAACCCGAAAAAAGGGGAAGGGTCGACTCATGCAGGTCTGGCCGGGACAGGCGTACCCCCTCGGCGCCACCTACGACGGCGCCGGTACCAACTTCGCGGTCTTCTCCGAGGCCGCCGAGCGGATCGAGCTGTGCCTGCTGCACGAGGACGGCTCGGAGACGGCGGTGGAGCTGCGCGAGAGCGACGCGTTCGTGCGCCACGCCTATGTGCCGGGCGTGATGCCGGGTCAGCGGTACGGCTTCCGCGCGCACGGCCCGTACGAGCCGGGCCGCGGGCTGCGCTGCAACTCCGCCAAGCTGCTCCTGGACCCCTACGCGCGGGCGGTGAGCGGCTCGGTCGACTGGGGCGAGGCCGTCTACGGCTACCACTTCGGCAGGCCCGAGAAGCGCAATGACATGGACTCCGCCCCGCACATGATGACCTCGGTCGTCGTCAACCCGTACTTCGACTGGGGCGACGACCGGCGGCCGCGCACCGACTACCACCGCACCGTCATCTACGAGGCGCACGTCAAGGGTCTGACGATGCGCCACCCGGCACTGCCGCAGGAGGTGCGCGGGACGTACGCGGCGCTCGCGCACCCGGCGGTCATCGAGCATCTGACGGAACTGGGGGTCACCGCGATCGAGCTGATGCCGGTGCAGCAGTTCGTGCACGACCACCGGCTGGTGGACGCGGGTCTGGCCAACTACTGGGGCTACAACACCATCGGTTTCTTCGCCCCGCACAACGCCTACGCCTCGTGGGGGGACCGGGGCCAGCAGGTGCTGGAGTTCAAGTCGGCGGTGCGGGCGCTGCACGCGGCCGGGATCGAGGTGATCCTGGACGTGGTCTACAACCACACGGCCGAGGGCAACCACTTGGGGCCCACCCTGTCGTTCCGGGGCCTGGACAACGCCTCGTACTACCGGCTCGCGGACGATCCCCGCTACTACACCGACACCACCGGCACCGGCAACTCCCTGCTGATGCGCAGCCCGCACGTGCTGCAGCTCATCATGGACTCGCTGCGCTACTGGGTGTGCGAGATGCATGTGGACGGCTTCCGTTTCGATCTGGCGGCGACGCTGGCCCGGCAGTTCCACGAGGTCGACCGGCTCTCGTCGTTCTTCGACCTGGTGCAGCAGGATCCGGTGGTCAGCCAGGTCAAGCTCATCGCGGAGCCGTGGGACGTGGGCGAGGGCGGCTATCAGGTCGGCAACTTCCCTCCCCTGTGGACGGAGTGGAACGGCAAGTTCCGTGACACGGTGCGCGATCTGTGGCGCGGTGAGCCGGCGACGCTCGCCGAGTTCGGCTCCCGGCTGACCGGTTCGTCCGATCTGTACCAGAGTGACGGGCGGCGGCCGCTGGCCTCCATCAACTTCGTCACCTGCCACGACGGGTTCACCCTCCACGACCTGGTCGCCTACAACGAGAAGCACAACGAGGCCAACGGGGAGAACAACCAGGACGGCGAGAGCCACAACCGCTCCTGGAACTGCGGCGTCGAGGGCCCCACCGACGACCCCGCCGTGCTGGAGCTGCGGGAGCGTCAGATGCGCAACTTCGTGGCCACACTGCTGGTTTCGCAGGGCGTGCCGATGCTCGGCCACGGCGACGAGTTCTGCCGCACCCAGCGCGGCAACAACAACGCCTACTGCCAGGACAGCGAGCTCTCCTGGGTGTGCTGGCCGCACCCGGGCGACCCCTCCTCGGCCCGCGCCCGCCGCATGCTGGAGTTCACCCGCGCCATGGTCTGGCTGCGCCGCGACCACCCCGTCTTCCGGCGCCGCCGCTTCTTCCACGGCCGCCCCGTGCAGGGCACGCACGACGAGCTGTCCGACATCGCCTGGTTCACGCACGAGGGCGAGGAGATGCGCGACGAGGACTGGCAGCTGGCACACGCCAAATCACTGACGGTCTTCCTCAACGGCGGCGCGATCTCCGAGCCGGGGCCGCGCGGGGAGCCGATCCTCGACGACTCCTTCCTGCTGATGTTCAACGCCCACGACGAACCCCTCGACTTCGTCGTGCCCGTCAACCACGGCCGCCAGTGGCAGGTCGTCGTCGACACGGCCCGCGAGCGGGGCGTCGCACCGGACGGCCCGAAGGTCGCGGCGGGCGAACACCTGACACTGAGGGACCGCAGCCTGACAGTGCTGCAACGCCCGGCGTAGCCCGGGAGGCGACGCCCGCCTTTGCGGGTACATGCGTTCCATGGACGCGCACCCCACCGCCACCTACCGGCTCCAGCTGCAACCCGGCTTCACCTTCCGCGACGCCGAGCGGGCCGTGCCGTACCTCGCCTCGCTCGGCGTCTCGCACCTGCACCTGTCGCCCGTACTGGAGGCGGTGCCGGGGTCGGCGCACGGCTACGACGTGGTGGACCACTCGGCCGTACGGGCGGAGCTCGGCGGCGAGGAGGGGCTGCGCTCCCTGGCCCGTACCGCCCGCGCGCACGGGCTCGGGCTCGTCCTCGACATCGTGCCCAACCACATGGCCGTCCCCGCCCTGCTGCACCTCAACAACCCGCTGTGGCAGCTGCTGCGCGACGGCCCGGCCTCCCCGTACGCGCGCTGGTTCGACATCGACTGGTCCGAGCACGGCGGACGCGTCCTGCTGCCGGTACTGGCCGGACCCCTCGGCACGGAGCTGCGGCACATGAGCGTGGCCGAGTGCACCCTGCGCTACCGCGACCGCGTCCTGCCGCTGCGGCCCGGCACCGCGCACCTGCCGCTGCCCCGGCTGCTGGACGCGCAGTGGTACCGGCCCGCGTGGTGGCGGCTGGCCCGCACCGAGCTGAACTACCGGCGCTTCTTCACCGTCCCCGAGCTGATCGCGGTCCGCGTGGAGGACCCGGAGGTGTTCGCCGCGACCCACGCCACGGTGCTGCGGCTGCTGCGCGAGGGCGTCGCCGACGGGCTGCGCGTCGACCACCCCGACGGGCTCGCCGACCCCGCCGGCTACCTCGCCCGCCTCGCCCGCGAGGCACCCGGCCGCTGGACGGTCGTCGAGAAGATCCTCACCGGTGACAGCGCCCCGGCCGAGCGGCTGCCCGCGCACTGGCCGGTGGCCGGCACCACCGGCTACGAAGCCCTGCGCCACCTCGACGGCCTGTTCACCGACCCGTCCGGCGCCGCCGGACTGGCGGAGCTGTACCGGGCACGCACCGGCCGGCCCCCCGGCCTGGGCGGCGAGTGGTCCGCGACCGTACGCCGCGCCGCCCGCGAGGTCGTCACCCACGAGCTCGCCGCCGAGACCGAACGCCTGGTACGCACCGCGGCCCGCCTGTGCGACGGCGAAGGCACCCGCGAACGGCGCGACATCGCGCCCTGGGCACTGCGCACCGCCCTGCGCGAGATCCTCGTCCGGCTGCCCGTCTACCGCCCCTACGCGCTGCCCGGCAGCCCGCCGTCCCCCGGGGACGCGGCACTGCTGGAGGAGGCGGCCCGGGCCGCGCGGCCGGCCTTCACGGTGCCGCAGGAGGCGCGGGCCGTCGACGCGGTCCGCGACGCGGCCCTCGGCCGGCTCGGGGACGGGCCCGAACAGCGGGACTTCTGCGCCCGCTTCGCGCAGACCGCGGCCACGCTGCGCGCGAAGTCCGTGGAGGACCGGGCCTTCTACCGCTTCGCACCCCTGCTGTCGGCCACCGAGGTCGGCGGAACACCCGGACAACCGGCCGTCACCCCCGAGGAGTTCCACGCCTACTGCGCACACCTGCAACAGCACTGGCCCGCCGGCGGCACGGTGCTCTCCACGCACGACACCAAGCGCAGCGCGGACGTCCGGGCCCGCATCGCGGCACTGACCGAATGCCCCCGGGCGTGGGCGGCGTTCCTGGACGCACTCCCCGACGGCGCCGCACCGGACCCCCATGTCGCCTGGGCAGCCTGGCAGTTGGCCTTCGGCCTGGGCGAACCGGACGCCGAACGGCTCGTCGCGGCGGTCCTCAAGGGCGAGCGGGAGGCGGCCCTGCGCACGACGTGGACCGAACCGGACGCCGCGTACGAGCGGGCCGTCGCCGACTTCGTACGCGCCGGCCCCGGCGGACCCGCGTACACCGCTCTCGCACCCCTGGAGGAACGGCTGCGCCCGGCCGTACGGGCCACCACGCTCGGCGCGGCCCTGCTGCACCTGACGATGCCGGGCGTCCCCGACCTGTACATGGGCACCGAGCGCACGTACCGGGCCCTGGTCGACCCCGACAACCGCCGCCCCCCGGCCCTCCCCGGCCCGCCCCCGACAGGACTGGCGGCCGACAAACTCCGCCTGACCCGCACGGCGTTGCGGCTGCGCCGCGCCCGCCCCGGCTGCTTCGACGCGACGGCCACCTACCGGCCGCTGACTCCCGACGGCCCGGCGGCCGCCCACGCGGTGGCCTTCACCCGCTCCGGCGAGGTGGTCACGGTCGCCACCAGGCTGGCCCTGCGGCTGACGGAGGCCGGCGGCTGGCACGGGACGGTACTGACGCTGCCGGACGGCGGCCGGTGGCGGGAGCTGCTGACGGGCCGTACGGTCGCCTCGCGGGTGACGCTCGCGGACCTGCTGGACCGCTGCCCGGTGGCGCTGCTGGTACGGGCGTGAACGGCCGGGGCGTCCCGCGGGCGCACCGACGTCGGGAAGGGAGCCGCCACATGCTGTTCGAGGTGTGGGCGCCGCGGGCCGGGCGCGTGGGGCTGCGGCTCGCCGGCCGTACGTACGCGATGGAGCCCGACCCGGCCCGGGACGGCTGGTGGCGCGCCGAGGCCCCCGCCCGGGACGGGGACCGCTACGGCTTCCGCCTGGACGGGGGTCCGCCGCTGCCCGACCCCCGGGCGCGGCGGCTGCCGGACGGCCCCGGCGGGCTGGGCGCGGTCGTCGACGCGGCGCGTTCGCGCCCACGGGCCGAGTGGGCGGGGCGGGGGCTGCCGGGAGCGGTGCTCTACGAGCTGCACGTCGGCACGTTCACGCGTGAGGGCACCTTCGCCGCGGCCGCCGCAAGGCTGCCGCACGTGGCCGCGCTGGGGGTGACGCACGTGGAGCTGATGCCCGTGTGCCCCTTCCCCGGCCGGCACGGGTGGGGCTACGACGGCGTCGCGCCGTGGGCGGTGCACGAGCCGTACGGGGGGCCGGAGGGGCTGGCGCGGTTCGTGGACGCGGCGCACGCGCTGGGCCTGGGCGTCGTCCTCGACGTGGTCCACAACCACCTGGGGCCGTCCGGCAACCATCTGCCCGCGTACGGGCCGTACTTCACCGACACCCACGCGACGCCGTGGGGTGCCGCCGTGAACCTCGACGCGCCCGGTGCCGACGAGGTCCGCGCGTACTTCGTGGGCAGCGCCCTGGCCTGGCTGCGCGACTACGGGCTGGACGGGCTGCGGCTGGACGCGGTGCACGCGCTGGCCGACACCCGGCCCAAGCACTTCCTCGCCGAACTCTCCGGCGCCGTGGACGCGTTGGCGGCGCGGCTGGGCCGTCCGCTGTTCCTGATCGCCGAGTCCGATCTGAACGACCCGCTGACGACCACGCCGCGCGCGGCGGGCGGCCTGGGGGTGCACGCCCAGTGGAACGACGACTTCCATCACGCGCTGCACACCGCGCTCACCGGCGAATCACAGGGCTACTACGCCGACTTCGCCGCCGACCCGGCCGCCGCCCTGGCCAGGACGCTGCGGGGCGGCTTCTTCCACGACGGCTCGTACTCGTCCTTCCGGGGCCGCCGGCACGGCCGCCCCCTGGACCCGCGCTCCACCCCCGCGCACCGGCTGCTGGGCTACGCCCAGACCCACGACCAGATCGGCAACCGGGCCCTGGGCGACCGGCTTTCGGCCTCGCTCTCCCCCGGCCTGCTGGCCTGCGCGGCCGCGCTCGTGCTGTGCGCCCCGTTCACGCCCATGCTGTTCATGGGCGAGGAGTGGGGCGCCCGTACGCCCTGGCAGTACTTCACCGACCACACGGACCCGGCCCTCGCGGAAGCCGTCCGCAGCGGCCGCCGCCGCGAGTTCGCCGCCCACGGCTGGCCCCCGGACGAGATCCCCGACCCTCAGGACCCGGCCACCCGCGACCGCTCCGTCCTCGACTGGAACGAACCGGCCCGCTCCCCGCACACCGAACTCCTCGCCTGGCACCGCCGCCTGATCACCCTGCGCCGCACGGAGCCCGCCCTGACCGATCCGGCCTGGCACTACGAGGCCCTGTCCGCGGGCCCGCGCACGGTCCACTTCCGGCGCGGGCCTCTGCACGTGGCCGTCAACCTGGCTGACGTACCGGTGGAGTTGCCGCTGGGCGGCGGGGCGGCAGGGGCCGAGCCGGTGGCGGCGTGGCGGCCGGTGGCCCCGCCGGACGCGGCGGGGGTGCTGCGGCTGCCGGCGGAGACGGCGGCGGTGCTGCGCGCGAGGAGCTGAGGTCTCAGCCCTCCTCCGGCTCCAGGCGCAGCGCGATCGAGTTGATGCAGTACCGCTGGTCCGTCGGCGTCGGGTAGCCCTCGCCCTCGAAGACGTGGCCCAGGTGCGAGCCGCAGCGGGCGCAGCGGACCTCGGTGCGGACCATGCCGTGGGAGCGGTCCTGAAGGAGTTCGACGGCGTCGGAGTCCTTGGGGTCGTAGAAGCTGGGCCAGCCGCAGTGGCTGGCGAACTTCTCCGTGGAGCGGAAGAGTTCCGCGCCGCAGGCCCGGCAGGTGTAGACGCCGGGGGCGGTGGTGTCGGTGTACTCGCCGCGGAAGGCGGGCTCGGTGCCGGCCCGGCGGAGCACCTCGTACTCCGCCGGGGTCAGCTCGGCGCGCCACTGCTCGTCCGTCTTGTCGACCTCGTACGCCATCTCGCGCGCCCTCCGTGCTTGTTCGTGCTTCTGCGTGCCTGCGTCAGTCGTTCCCGCGTCAGTCGTTCAGGCGGGCGAGGATCTTCGGGCCGAGGTCCGTGACGTCGCCGGCGCCCATGGTCAGAACGAGATCGCCGGGGCGGGCCATTCCCGCGATCGCCTCGGGGACGGCCGCCATCGTGGTCTCGTGGCGCACGTCGGCGCCGGCGGCGCGGGCCGCGTCGATGATCATGGCGCTGGTGACGCCGGGGATCGGGTCCTCGCGGGCGGGGTAGATGTCGAGGACGACGGAGGCGTCGGCGAGGGCGAGGGCCGTGCCCATCTCGGTGCCGAGCTCCTGGGTGCGGCTGAACAGGTGCGGCTGGAAGACGACGAGGACGCGGGAGCCGGCGGCGGCGCCGCGGATGGCCTCCAGGTCGGCGGTCATCTCGGTGGGGTGGTGGGCGTAGGAGTCGATGACCTGCACGCCGTTCGCCTCGCCCTTGAGCTGGAGGCGGCGGCCGACGCCGGTGAACTCGCCCAGGGCCGCGGCCAGTTCGTCCGTGGGGACGCCGAGCGCGGTGCCGGCGGCGAGGGCGGCGACGGCGTTGTGCGCGTAGTGCCGGCCCGGCACGGACACCCCGAAGGTGACCTCGCGGCCGTCGAGGAGGGCCGTGACCTCGCTGGTCAGGCCGCGCGGGCTGACGTCGAGGACGCGCACGTCCGCGTCCTCCGCCTCGCCGTAGGTGACGACGCGGACGTCGTACTGCCCGGCGATCCGGGCGGTCAGCTCGCGGGCGCCCGCGTGGTCGGCGGAGATCACCAGGGTGCCGCCGGGGCGGATCCGGCCGACGAAGGTCGCGAAGGACTCGTGGATCTCCTCCATCGACGCGTAGTTCGCGTGGTGGTCGAGCTCCACGTTGAGGATGATCGCGACCTCGGGCGCGTACTTGTGGAAGCTGCGGTCGCTCTCGTCCGCCTCCGCCACGAAGATCTCGCCGCTGCCGTGGCGGGCGTTGGTGCCGGGTCCGGCGAGGTCGCCGCCGATCGCGTACGAGGGGTCGAGGCCGAGGGCGGTCAGGGAGACCGCGAGCATCGACGTCGTGGTGGTCTTGCCGTGGGTACCGGCGACCGCGATGGCCCGCGCGTCCGTCATGAGGGCGGCGAGCGCGTCGGAGCGGTGCACGACGGGAATGCCGCGCTCGGCGGCGGCCGCGAGCTCGGGGTTCTCCGCGCGGATGGCGCTGGAGACGACGACGCAGCTGGCGTCCTCGGCGAGGTGCCCGGCGGCGTGCCCGATGTGCACGGTCGCGCCGAGCTCGCGCAGGGCGCGCGCGGTCGCCGAGTCCTTCGCGTCGCTGCCCGCGACCTTGGCGCCCCGCTGGGCGAGGATCTTCGCGATGCCCGACATGCCGGCGCCGCCGATACCGATGAAGTGCGGTCGGTCCATCGTCGTGGGGACGGCCGGTGCCATGTGGGGTGCTCCCTGGGGGTCGGTGCTCTGGTGCCCCATCACTCTATTCCCCGGCCGGGCGGGCCCGGTCCGCGCCCGTCAGGCGGGCCGGATCAGGCCCGCGGCGAGCCCCGCCGCGACGGCCGCGGTCCGGCTGTCCACACCGAGCTTGCCGTAAATGTGCACGAGGTGGGTCTTGACGGTGGCCTCGCTGATGAACAGGCGGCGGGAGATCTGCCGGTTGGGCAGGCCCTCGGCGAGCAGGCCCAGGATCTCGCTCTCGCGCGGCGAGAGCGCGGGCCGCCCGGCCCGGACCCGGCCCAGCAGCCGGGCCGCGACGGTCGGGGCGAGGACGGTCTCGCCGCGCGCGGCCGCGTGCACGGCGGTGGCGACCTCCTCGGGCGGGGCGTCCTTGAGCAGATAGCCGGTCGCGCCGGCCTCGACGGCGGCGAGGATGTCGGCGTCGGTGCTGTAGGTGGTGAGGATCAGCACGGCGGGGGCGCCGGGGCGGGCGGTGATACGGCGGGTGGCCTCGACGCCGTGCATGCCGCTCCCCATCTGGAGGTCCATGAGGACGACGTCGGGGCGGGCGCCGTCGTCGAGGAGCCGCAGTGCCTCGGCGCCGTCGGCGGCCTCGCCGACGGCGCTCACGTCGGGCAGGTCGTCGACCATGGCGCGCAGCCCGCGCCGCACCACGGGGTGGTCGTCGACGAGCAGGACGCGTACGGGCGCGGGGGCGGCGCTCACGCGGGCTCCGCCGCGGGGACGGGCAGGGCGGCGGCGACAGCGGTGCCCTCGCCGGGCGCGGACTCCACGGTGAGGGTGCCGCCGAGCTCGGCGATGCGCTCGCGCATCCCGTGCAGGCCGAAGGTGGGGCGGCCGGTGCCGTGCGCGGCGGAGGGCGTGAAGCCGACGCCGTCGTCGAAGACGTCCAGGGTGACCTGTCCCGGCAGATAGGCGAGGGTCACCGCCGCGCGGTCGGCGCGCGCGTGCCGGGCCACGTTGGCGAGCGCCTCCTGGGTGAGCCGCAGCAGCGCCACCTCGGCCTCCACGGGCAGCGGGTAGGGCTCGCCGTCGAGGTGGAAGGAGGCGGTGGGCACGGTGCGGGCGGTGACGCGGCGCAGGGCCTCGGGCAGGGGCGCGTCGTCGAGGGCGGGCGGGGTGAGGGCGTGGACGAAGCGCCGGGCCTCGGCGAGGTTGTCGGCGGCGGTCCGCCCGATCTCGTCGATGCGGGCGCGGGCGGTGGCGGGGTCGGCGGCGCGCTCGGCGTTCCGCGCGGCGCGGGCGAGCAGCACGATGCTGGACAGGCCCTGGGCGAGGGTGTCGTGGATCTCGCGGGCGAGGCGCTGGCGTTCGGCGAGCCGGCCGGCCTCGCGCTGGGCGGCGGCGAGTTCGTCCCGGGTGCGCACGAGGTCGTCGATGAGCTGCTGGCGCCGGCGGCTCTCGCGGTAGAGCGCGGCGTACCCGTAGGCGGTGAGGACGGCCACGACCGCGCCGGCGGCCGGGCCGACGACCTTCGCGGCGGTCAGCCCGCCGGGCGTGGTGGCCTGGGCGGCCACGACGGCGGCGGTGGCGGCGCCGACGGCGGGCACCGACCAGCGCACGGGCAGCAGGTGCAGGAAGAGGAAGAACAGCGGGAAGGCCAGGTAGCTGAACCCGTGGTCGAGGGCGAGCGCCACGAGCCACAGCGCGCTGACGCCCGCGAGCCACGGCAGGGGCCGCCAGGTCCGCCACACGGCCCCGACGCCGTACCACAGGCCGAGTCCGGCCCCCGCCGCCACCACGGCGGCCGGCCGCCCGGACCCGAGGGCGGCGGGGGCGAGCGCGATGGCCAGCAGCGCGTAGAAGCAGCCGTGCAGGGCGAGCCGCATCCACCGCACGGAGGCGGGCGTCCCCGCGGACGCGGTACGGCCCGCTTCGAGGACGCCCACGGGCGGGGCCGGCTCCGCCGCCGCGCCGGCCCCGGACGGTGCGCGTACCCGCTCCGCCGCGCGCGGCGGTACGCCCGCGGGGGCCACGGTGGGGTCGGGGCAGCTGGTTCGGCTCACTCCATCGAGCGTACGGGGGCGGGCCGGTGCCCTCTGTGCCGCCCGCCCTCAACCCTTCGATTGATTTTCGGGTCCACCCAAGGGGCGGGGCGCGAACCCCTCCTTGTCCCGATGGCGCGGGCGCGCGGGCGCGGGAGGGTGGAGGCGTTCCGCTCAGAGCCCGGGGAGGGTCTCCTTGTTCGTCGCGCTCCGTGACATCCGTTTCGCCCGGGGGCGGTTCGCCCTCATGGGCACGGTCGTCACGCTCATCACCACCCTCGTGGTCTTCCTGTACGGGCTGACCGGCGGGCTCGCCCGGGAGGCGACCTCGGCGGTCGCGCACCTGCCGGCGGACCGGATCGTCTTCGGCGCCCCGGCCGGCGCCGAGCCGGAGGTGTCGTTCAGCAACAGCACGGTCGACGCGGGCCAGTCGGCGGCGTGGCGGGAGGCGGACGGTGTCCGCTCCGCCGAGCCGCTGGGCGTGGCGATGACGCGGCTGACGGCCGGCGGCAAGGCCCTGTCGGTGAGCGCCTTCGGCACCTCGGAGCGGCTGCGCCCGGCGCCGCTCGCGGGCGAGGCCCCGGGCGACGGGCGGCTCGCGGTGAGCGAGCGCGTGGCACGCGAGGCCGGGATCCGGGCCGGGGACCGGGTGACGCTCGGCGCGCAGGAGCTCACGGTCTCCGCGATCACCCCGGACCGCAGCCACGGGCACGCCCCGAGCGTGTGGACCACGCTCGCCACCTGGCAGCAGGTCACACACCAGAAGCAGCCGACCGCGCTCGCGGTCACGGGTTCCGGTGACCCGTCGGGGCAGACCGCGCGGACGACGAAGGCCGTCCCGCTCGGCGAGGCGCTCGACGGCATCGACGGCTACGCCGCCGAGCACGGCACGCTCCAGCTCGTGCAGGGCTTCCTGTTCGCGGTGAGCGCGCTGGTGGTGGGCGCCTTCTTCACGGTGTGGACGGTGCAGCGGCGCCCCGAGGTCGCGGTGCTCAAGGCGGTGGGCGCGAGCAGCGGCTACCTGGTGCGCGACGCCCTCGGGCAGGCGGCGGTCGTCCTGCTGGCCGGGGCCGGGCTCGGTGCCGCGCTGGGCGCGGGCGGCGGGGCGCTGGCCGCGGCGGCGGTGCCCTTCGAACTGGGCGCGGCCACGGTGGCCGTCCCGCTGGCGGCGATGGTCGTGCTCGGCCTGGCCGGTTCCGCGCTCGCCGTCCGCCGCATCACCTCCGTCGACCCGCTGACCGCCCTGGGAGCCTCCCGATGACGACCGCGCTGTCCCTTGAGTCCGTGACACTCACCTACCCGGACGGCGACCGCGCGCTGACCGCCCTCGACGAGGTGTCCCTGACGGTGGCCCCGGGCGAGCTCGTCGCGGTCGCCGGGCCCTCCGGGTCGGGCAAGTCGAGTCTGCTGGCGGTGGCCGCGACCCTGCTGAGCCCGGACGCGGGGCGGGTGGTCGTGGCCGGGCGGGAGACGACGGGCATGAGCGGCAGGGACCGTACGGCGCTGCGCCGCGAGCGCGTGGGCATCGTCTTCCAGCAGGCGAACCTGCTGCCGTCACTGACGGCGGCCGAGCAGCTGCTGGCCGTGGCGCACCTGCGGGGCGCGAACGTCCGTGAGGAACGGGCACGGGCGGAGGAACTGCTGGAGTCGGTGGGCCTGGACGCGGCGAAGCGACGCCGCCGCCCGCACCAGCTCTCCGGCGGCGAGCGGCAGCGCGTGAACATCGCGCGCGCCCTGTTCGGCGGACCGTCCGTCCTGCTCGTGGACGAGCCGACCTCGGCCCTGGACCACGAACGCGGCGAGCGGGTCATGGCCCTGCTCGCCGAGGTGACACGGACGCACCGCACGGCGACAGTACTGGTCACCCACGACCGGGGCCTGCTCGGCCACGCGGACCGGGTGCTGACGATGCGCGACGGCCGACTGTCCTGAGAAACGGGCACCACGCGGTGCGCCGGGGGCCGGCCGACGATGGCGTACCCGGCGGCGACGCGACCGCCCGGCGGCGGAAGCCGAACCCGTCTCAGCCCGCGTTCTCCCCCGCGCCCGTCTCCTCGTCCTCGCCCCGGTCCTCGTCGCCATGCGCGTAGAGCTTGAGGACGGGGACCCCGACTCTGTGCCGGGCCCGTGAGGCCCAGTCGCGGTGGAAGAACTCCTCCACCAGGTGCGGGGCCGTCAGCACGATGACCTCGTCGGCGTGGGTCTGGTCGACGACGGACCGCAGCAGGTCCAGCGGATGGCTCTCGACGAGCTGGCCCACCGCCTCGCACCCGGCCGCGCGGAGCCGCTTGAGCGAGTGTTCCAGGGCGAGCTCGGCGGGTTTGCGGGCCAGTTCTCCCTCCGGCTGGTCCGCCTCGTGCACGGCCTCGTCCAGTTCGCCGAGCGCGACGTCGTCGATGGCGCGCAGCAGCCGGTCCTGGGCGCCTCTGGGCTGCATGAGGACCACGAAGGACATCTGGTCGTCGTGGAGGGAGGTGACGAAGTCGACGTCCGTGGCGGACAGCGGCTGTTCGATCATCAATACGCTCGTGAACACGGCGGGAGCCCTTCTCCTCGTGGGCCGCTGGGCCCGACGTCGCGGCCGCGGCGGCCCGACAGAAACCATCCTGCGCGTGCCCTCCGGGCCTGCCTGTGCGATCACGTGCCCCGTGGAGCGCGTCTGACCCAATTCTGCCCACCGAGGAGTAACCGGAAGGGCAAATTCCACCGATTGTCAGATCCGGCGGTCAGATCCGGTGGTAGCGGGTGAAGAGGAATCCCCCCTCCTCCAGGACCGACGCGAGGACGAAGCGTTCGGGCACGGCGACGGCGGGGCCGGTCGCGATCCTGCTCGCGGTGCCCGAGGCGAGCACCGGGGCCAGGGACAGGCACAGCTCGTCCAGCACGCCCGCCGCGGTGAACTGGCCGAGCAGCCGCGGCCCGCCCTCGGTGAGCAGCCGGGTCAGCCCGCGCTCGGCCAGCACTCCGGGCACCCGCGCGGCGTCCACGCCCTTCCCCTCCCCCGCGACGATCACCTCGGCGCCGGCCGCGCGGGCCGCGCGGACGCGTTCGGCGGGGGCGGCGGCGCCGGTGAGCACCAGCGTGGGGACGAGCGGGTCGGTGAACAGCGGCAGCGAGAAGTCCAGGTCCAGGCTCGCGCTGACGACCGCGATCGCGGGCGCGGGCTTCTGCCCGAGCGCCGCGCGCCGCGCCGTGAACGCGGCGCGGGCCCGCGCGGGCCGGTAGCCCTCCTGCCGTACGGTCTCCGCGCCGACCACGACGGCGTCGGCGAGTCCGCGCAGGGTGCCGAAGATCCGCATGTCGGCGTCGCTCGACAGCGGCTGCGAGTGCCCCTCGTGGTGGGCGGCGCCGTCGAGCGAGGAGACCATGTTGGCCCGCAGCCACGGCCGTCCGGCACCGCCGCCGGAGGGCTGCGGATAGGCGTAGGCGTCGGCGAGCTCGGCGAGCTCCCAGGTGCGGTCCTCGGCGGGCCGGGCCGTCGAGGGCACCGTGGGGCCGGCCGGGGCGGTGGGCAGGGGGAACAGGCGTCGCATGGGCGGCAGTCTGGCACGGGCGGGGGCGCCGGGCCCGGGTCAGGGGTGCCGCAGGTGTCGCCCGTGCCACAGCCGCCGCCCCACCGGGTCGTACGCGGGAGCGACTACCCTGGACCGTTGTGTCGTCCTCCACATCGTCCACTTCTGCCACGGTGTCCGCACTGGCCACCGCCGACGGCGGTCCCGTCGCGCTGACCTCGCGGACCCCGCACGTGCCCGCCGACCGGCTGGTCGCCGAGATGGTGCCGCCGCCGCGGTTCGGGGGTGCGCGGTTCGAGAACTACATCCCGGCGCCGGAGCAGCCCAGCCAGGCCGAGGCCGTGCGGGTGCTCGGCGGCTTCGCGCAGGGCCTCGGCGGCGGGGGCGGCGGCGGGCGCAGGCGCTGGTTCCGGCGGGAGCGCGAGGCGCGCCCCTCGGCGGGGGCCGGTCCGCGCGGGGTGTATCTGGACGGCGGCTACGGCGTCGGCAAGACGCACCTGCTGGCCTCGCTCTGGCACGCCACCCCGGCCGCGCCCGAGCAGAAGGCGTTCGGCACCTTCGTGGAGCTGACCAATCTCGTGGGCGCGCTGGGTTTCCAGCAGACCGTGCGGACCCTGGGCGGCCACCGCCTGCTGTGCATCGACGAGTTCGAGCTGGACGACCCGGGCGACACGGTGCTGGTCTCCACCCTGCTCGGCAAGCTGGTCGAGGCGGGCGTGGCGCTCGCCGCGACCTCCAACACGCTGCCGGGCAGGCTGGGTGAGGGCCGGTTCGCGGCGGCGGACTTCCTGCGCGAGATCCAGGGGCTGTCGGCGCACTTCCGGGCGCTGCGGATCGACGGCGAGGACTACCGGCACCGCGGTCTGCCGCAGGCCCCGGCCCCGTACGGCGACGCGACCGTGACCCGGGCCGCGCACGCGACCCCGGGCGCCTCGCTGGACGCCTTCCCGGCCCTGCTCGACCACTTGTCGAAGGTGCACCCGAGCCGCTACGGCGCGATGTGCGGCGGGATCACGGCGGTGTGCCTGACGGGCGTGGAGCCGGTGCCGGACCAGTCGACGGCGCTGCGGCTGGTGGTGCTCGCCGACCGGCTGTACGACCGCGAGGTGCCGGTGCTCGCCTCGGGCCGCCCGTTCGACGAGTTGTTCAGCGAGGAGATGCTGCGCGGCGGTTACCGCAAGAAGTACTTCCGGGCGATCTCCCGGCTGACGGCGCTCGCCCGCGACGCGAAGCCGCTCGCGGAGGGGTAACGCCCTTGCGGGGGCGAGGAGTACGGCCCGTACGCGCCCCCTCGCTCCCGCTCGCTCCCGCCGCGAGGGCGAGCGGCACCGACCGGCTGGCAGACTGGGGACGTGACCAGCACTCCCGCCACTCCCGCCGCTCCCGGCTCGGGCGATCCCCGTGACGCCGCCCCGCAGTTCGTGCTCCCGCTCGTCGTGCGGATCGAGAAGGACGCCCCGCCGGCCCGTACCGACGCCCTGGAGACGGCCGCCCGCGCGGTGCTCGCGCTGTTGTCGGACGAGCGTGTGCGGGAGGGGGACGGCGAGGAGGGCGAGTGGGCCCGGGCCGTGCGGGACTGGGAGGACGCCCGGATCCGCAAGGTGGTGCGCCGGGCGCGCGGGGCGGAGTGGCGCAGGGCGTCGGCGCTGCCGGGCATCACGGCGTCGGGCGAGCGCGCGGAGGTGCGGGTCTATCCGCCCGTACCGCTGGACGGCTGGCCCAAGGAGCTGGTCAAGCTGCAGGTGTCGGGCACCGAGCTCGACGACCCCGAGCGGCCCGCCGCGCCCGCTGCCGGGCTGCCCGTGCTGTGGCTGAACCCGGAGTTGGAGATGTCGGCGGGCAAGGCGATGGCGCAGGCCGGTCACGGCGCGCAGCTCGCGTGGTGGGCGCTGGACGGGGCGGCGCGCGAGAAGTGGCGGGCGTCCGGTTTCGCGCTGGCGGTACGGACGGCGGAGCCGGGGCAGTGGGCGGAGCTGACGGCGAGCGGACTGCCGCTTGTCCGGGATGCCGGATTCACTGAGATCGCTCCCGGTTCGTGCACGGTGGTCGCGGACCACCCGGCGCTCCGGGGTGCTTCGGGCGACCTGTGATACTGGCTCAGAACGTGTGTTTTGGCGCCAGGGGGTAGGAAGTTGTCGAAGAGGACCGTACGCGGCGCGACGGCCTGGGTCACCGCCGTCGCCGCCCTCGCGGCCGGGCTGTCGGGTTGCGGCAAGGAGAGTGACGGCCAGAGCACGGCCGCGGCCACCGTCGCGCCCTCGGCGAGCGCGTCCGGGGAGAAGAAGCAGGACGACGGCGGGCAGCGGGAGTTCAAGACCCGCGACGAGCGGTACGCGGAGGGCTGGGACGGCAAGGTCCAGGTCCTGGGCGACGGTTCGACCTCCTACACGGGCCCGCAGCCCAACCAGCCCAAGCCGGAGCGGCTCAAGCCGGGGGAGAAACCACCGCAGTTCGTGGTGTTCTCCTGGGACGGCGCGCTGGAGGGCGACGACCATCTCTTCTCGCACTTCCGGGAGGTCGCCAAGGACAACAACGCCAAGATGACGTTCTTCCTCAGCGGCATGTATCTGCTGCCGAAGTCGAAGTCCAATCTGTACCGGCCGCCGCAGCACAAGCCGGGCGAGGCGGCGATCTCGTACGCGACCGACCCTCATATCAAGGACACCCTGGAGCAGTTGCGCGGCGCCTGGCTCGACGGCAATGAGATAGGCACCCATTTCAACGGGCACTTCTGCGGCGCCAAGGGCGGCGGCGACTGGAGCGTCGCGGAGTGGCAGAGCGAGGTGGAGCAGTCCTACGCGTTCGTCGAGAACTGGAAGACGAACACCGGCTGGAAGAATCTGCCGCCGCTGCCCTTCGACTACAAGAAGGAGCTGGTGGGCGGCCGCGCCCCGTGTCTGGAGGGGCAGAAGAACCTCATATCCGTGGCGAAGGGCTTCAACTGGCGCTACGACGCCTCGTCCCCGGGCGACTTCCAGATCTGGCCGTCGAAGACCGACGGCGTCTGGAACTTCCCGCTGCAACTGCTTCCGTACCCCAAGAGCGAGAAGCAGGTGCTGTCGATGGACTTCAACTTCCTGTACAACCAGTCCGGTGACAACACCAAGGGCGATCCCGCGAAGTACGCGGAGTGGCGCAAACTGACCCGCGACGGGTATCTCAACGGTTTCGAGCGGGTCTACAACGGCAGCCGGGCCCCGCTGTTCATCGGGAACCACTTCGAGGACTGGAACGGCGGCATCTACATGAAGGCGATCGAGGATGTCGTCAAGGCGGTGTGCAAGCGCGACGGCGTGCGCTGCGTGACCTTCAAGCAGGTCGCCGACTGGCTGGACGCGCAGGACCCGAAGGTGCTGCAGCAGTTGCGGGGGCTGGACCCGGCGCAGTCCCCGGACTGGAAGACCTTCGTCAATTGACGCTCTCCACCCTGAAGGGTGGAGTTTCCCACCGGGCCGCCGTTGTTGAGCGGCGGTCGTAGGTGGTTCCTGCTTCATCGCCCACCGCCCGGCCTGCCGGGTCTTACACGGGCTCCACGAGGCGTTTTACGTGTCCGGGCGCCCCTCGGCCACGATGCTCCGTCCCTCAAGACGGAGGTTGTACTCGGCGTTCTGATCCCGGTCGTGGGTGGTTCCGCAGTCGCACGTCCACGTGCGTATCCGCAGTCCTTCCCTCCCCTTCGGTCCGGTGAGTGCTCCGCAGTGCGAGCACAACCGGGTGGAGGGGAAGAACCGGTCGACCTTGACGAAGGTACGCCCGTACCGTGCGCACTTGGCTTCGAGCGTGCGGGCGAACATGCCCCATGACTGATCGTGCACGGACTTGCCGAAGCCTTGGGCCATGCCCTTCACGTTCAGGTCTTCCAGGTAGACCGCTTGGCTCTCGCGGACCACCCTGGTGGTTTCCTGCTCGATGAAGTCGCGCCGCCGGTCGGCGATACGCGCATGAACCTTCGCTACAGCCTGCCTGGCCTTACGTCGGTTGCTGCTGCCCTTGCGGCAGCGGGACAGCTTGCGCTGAGCGCGCTTGAGCCTGCGCTCCGCCCGGCGGAAGAACTTCGGCGTCCTGATCTTCCGTCCGCGCAGGACCGCGTACGAGGACAGTCCCAGGTCGATACCGGTGTCACTGTCGTCCCGGTCCAGTTCGGGCAGGGGCTTGTCCCCGGTCTCCACGACGAACGAGCAGAAGTACCGGCCCGCCGCGTCCTTGATGACCGTCACCGAAGACGGCTCGGAAGGAAGCCGCCGGGACCAGCGCACCTCCACGTCCCCGATCTTCGGAAGCCGGAGCCTGCCGTCCCCGGTGACAGCGAACCGGGCATTCCTGGTGAACCGAACGGCCTGACGGCCGGTCTTCTTCCTGAACTTCGGCGGCCCCGTCCTCGGGCCCTTCCGGGTACCCCTGAGCGAGGCGAAGAAGTTGGAGTACGCGGCATCCAGGTCCCGCAGGGACTGCTGCAGCACCACGGAGGACACCTCGGCGAGCCATGCGCGCCCGGGCGTCCTCTTCGCTTCGGTGATGACCTTCCTGGACAGGTCACCGATCAACGGGTACGGGCGACCCCGCTCGTAGGCATCCCTGCGGATGCGCAACGCGTCGTTGAACACGACACGGGCGCACCCGAACGCCCTGGCCAGCGCAGCACACTGAGGCCCGTTCGGGTACAGCCGGAACCTGTACCTCAATTGCACGCCGATCAGCCTACTGCGGCTGGTTTATGGCTGGGTACCAGAAGATCCGTACTGATCGACATTGCACGTTTGTGCCCCATGTGCACCTGGTTTTCGTGACGAAGTACCGGCACACGGTGTTCTCCGACCGGCACCTGACACGCATGGAGGGGGGCGGCGCCGGGCCCCGTACCGTCCCGGCACCACCCCCCCGCGCCCCGCTCAGTTCTTCTGCGCCACCATGTACTTCGTCCAGATGCCGATCGGGAGGGTGCTGCCCGGCGCCGACTGCGGGGCGCCGCCGAGCCCGGTGACCGGCTGCAGTTCCTGGGTCTGCGGGTCGATGCGCGTCAGCGAGACGGCGGTGACCAGTTTGCCCCGGTAACCGATGAACCAGGCGGACTTGTTGTCCGGATCGGTGCCGGTCTTGCCCGCGGCGCCCGTGCCCGCCGCTCGGGCGGTCGTACCGGTGCCGCGCTGCACGGCGTCCTTGAGCGCGTTGTCGACGGCGCTCGCGACGCCCGGTGAGAGCGCCTGCTCGGGCTCGGGCTTGTCGACCGCGATCGCGTCGCCGTTGCGGCTGAGCCGGTCGACGGAGTACGGCTCGCTGTGCCTGCCGCCCTCCGCGAAGGTGGCGTAGGCCCCGGCCATACGGATGGCACTGGGCCGGGTGTTGCCGAGCGAGAACGCGGGGACCCGGGCGCCGAGACTGCTCTCCAGCAGCCCGCTGCGCACGGCGACCTTGCCGACCTCGTCCAGTCCGACGTCCATGCCCAGTTGCAGCATGGGGGTGTTGGCGGACTGCACGACCGCCTCGTGCAGGGTGATCTTCCCGAAGGACTTGTCGCCGTCGTTGGTGCCCTTGAAGATCCGTCCGGCGCGGTCCCAGTACGGGCCCTCGGGGGTGCGCAGCGTGATCTTGTTGTCGCCGTCGTAGACGGTGGTGGGGGCGACGGGCGCGCGGGGCGCGCCGCGTTCCTTCTGCACGCCCTCGCTCAGCCCCGCCGCGTAGACGAACGGGGTGAAGGCACTGCCGGCCGGGACGACGGTGGAATTGGCGTCGTTGAAGCCCTGCTTGAGATAGCCGGGGCCACCGTAGAGGGCGACGAGGCGCCCGTCGGTGGTGACGGAGGCGGCGCCGATCCGCACGTCCTTGTCGGCCGGGCGCCGCTCCGGGTCGAGTTTGCCGGTCGCCTCCTGCACGGCGTTCTCCAGCGCCTGCATCCTGGGCTTCTCGAAGGTGGTGCGGATCTGGTAGCCGCCGAGGTCGAAGTCGTGGTCGGAGACGTCGGTGTGGGCGCTGACGTAGGAGCGGGCGGTCTCGACGAGATAGCCCACCTGCCCGGTCAGCCCGGCCGGTCTGGGCGGGGCCTGCGGCTCGGGGAAGTCGGTGTAGCGGGCCCGCTCCTCCTTCGAGAGCTTGCCGATGGCCACCATCCGGTCCAGGGTCCACTTCCAGCGCTCGACGGCCCGTTCGCGGTTCTTCCCGCCGAGCGCCGGGTCGTACATGCCCGCGCCCTTGAGCAGGGAGGCGAGGAACGCGCCCTCGCTGGCATTGAGTTTGGAGACGTCCTTGCCGTAGTAGGCGTGCGAGGCACGCTGGATGCCGTAGGTGCCGCGGCCGAACCAGCTGGTGTTGAGGTAGCGCTCCAGGATCTCGTCCTTGTCGAGCTTGTTGTCCAGCTTGATCGCGATGAACATCTCGGTGAGTTTGCGGGAGAAGGTCTGCCGCTGATTGAGGTAGGCGTTCTTGACGTACTGCTGGGTGATGGTCGAACCGCCCTGTGTGGAACCGCCGGTGACCATCTTGGAGACGGCGCGGACCATGCCGCTGGGCGAGATGCCGCTGTCGGAGTAGAACGTCTCGTTCTCGGCGGCCAGTACGGCCCAGCGCACCGATTCGGGGACCTTCTCCAGCGCGGTGTCCTGGCGGTTGACCTCGCCGGTGCGGGCCATCTCGGTGCCGTCGGCCCAGTAGTAGACGTTGTCCTGCTGGGTGGCGAAGGCGTTGAGGTCCGCGGGTATCGAGGTGTTGGCGTACATGATCCCTACGAGCGCCACGAGCACCCCGAACGTGCCGGCGAACAGCCCCAGCGTCTGCCGCCAGGAGGGTATCCAGCGGCGCAACCCCCGCCGCCCCGGGCGGGGATAGGCGGGACGCAGCCGGCGGAGCAGGGCCGCGCCGCGGAACCCGCGGCGGGGGGCGGCTCGCCTGCGGCGCGCCCGGGCGGGTGGCCGCCCGGGCGGAGGGGACGGGTTCGCCGGAGCAGGGTTCGCCGGAGCGGAGGGTTTCCGGGGTTTCCGGGCATGCGCCCCTTTTCGTCGTTCGAACACCGCTCGACCCTATGGTGTTCATTCGGGTAGCGTAAGCTTCTACTCCCTTGTAAATCCACACCATTTCGGGCCATGCCACCTCATACCCTCGCGACAAATCCTGAAGGAACACCGCAACTCATGGGCGCCGCCGCTCCGGCCGCCGCCCGGCGCCACAGCCGCCGCCGGGCGAGCGGGGCCCTGGAGGGCGAGGTGCTCGCCGTACTGCGGCGGGCCGGGGCGCCCCTGACGCCGCGTGAGGTCCAGGGCCGGCTCTCCGGCGGGCTGACGTACAGCACGGTCGTGACGATCCTGAGCCGGCTGCACGGCAAGGAGGTGCTCACCCGCACCCCGCGCGGCCGCGCCTACGCGTACGCGCCCGTCACCGACGAGGCGGGCCTGGCCGCCCGCCGCATGCGCCGCATCCTCGACGAAGTCCCCGACCGCGAGGTGGTTCTGGCCCGCTTCGCGACGGAACTCCCGGAGGGGGACGGAAGGTTGCTGAGGGCGCTGCTGGATTGAGGACCGGGGGTCTGGGGGCCGAGCCCCCAGTTACATCACATCATCCGCCCTCCCGCCCCCTGGCCGCACGCCTCCGCAGCACCACCACCGCCCCCGCTCCGGCAGCCGCCAGTACCCCGGCCGTGACCAGGGCCCTGCCGCCGGGGCCGCCTTCACCGGCGGAGGACGCGGCAGGGACGGCCGACCGGGGCCCCGAGGCCCCCACAGCGATCCGCGTACGGGCAGGAGCCACCCGCGTGATCGGCCCGACCGACTTCACGGACCCGTCCGCACCCAGCAGCACCCGCCGCCGGTCGGGGTGCGCGAAGTCGAACATGCCCAGCAGCGAGCCCGCCCGCGCGTCGAAGGACGCGTCACCGATGCGCGCCGTGCGCCAGTTCCACTCGATGAACTTGAGGACCGAGGTCTGCTCGGTACGGGTGTGGTCGACGGTGCCGGCCCTGGCGTACGGGGAGACCACCAGCAGCGGCAGCCGGGGGCCGGGCCCGCAGCGGTCCGCGTAGCCGCCGGCCGGAGCGGGACCGGACCGGCAGGCGGGGGCGTCCACCGGTGCGCCGCCGGCGGCCCGGCGGCTGTCGCGCGAGCCGTTGAGCGGCGGGGCCCACACGTGGTCGTACCAGCCGTCGGAGTCGTCGTAGGCGATGACGACGGCGGTGTCCCGCCACTGCGGCGCACTCTGGATCCTGTTGATCCACTCGACGAGGAAGCGCTGTTCGTCGAGCGGATCGGAGTAGCCGGCGTGCCCGTCCTGGAAGGCGGGCGGCTTGAGGAAGCTGACGGCGGGCAGCCGGCCCGCCCGCAGCGCGGCGTCGAAGTCGCTGAGGTCGTACTGGTGGTTGGCGGGTCCGCGGTGGCCGATCTCGGCGACGGAACGCGGCGGCAGGTGGTGCGGGTTGGCGGTGGACGCGTAGTACTGGAACGGTTCGTGGTGCGGGCTGTAGTCGATGACCCGGGCACCGCCGACGTTGGTGTGGGCGGTGCCGGAGCAGCGCGCGTAGTGGCCGCGCCTGCCGTCCCAGGGCGTACTGGGCCGGAAGCCGCCCTGGAACCAGCCCCAGCTGACGCCCTTGTCGTTGAGCCGGTCGCCGATGGTGCGTCCGCCGAGCGCGGCGAGCGGGTCCTTGGCGGTGTGGTCGGCGTCCGAGCAGTCGTCGTAGGCGGGTTCCGGGTCGGTGACGACCGTACCGACTCCGTGCGCGTCGGGGGAGGCGACGACGGACGCGGCCGGACGCCGCAACGGCCGGGGGTGCTCGGTGCCGGAGGCGGGGTCGACGGAGACCGCGCCGTGCGTCTGCCCGGATACGAGGTTGAGGGCGCCGGGCGTCGACGGCCCGTAGGTGGTGGCGAAGAAACGGTCGTTGAGGGCGTAGAGGCGGGCGTAGTTCCACAGCGCGGTGACGGTGTTGCCGTCGTAGTAGTCCATGACCAGCCCGGGTTCGCCGTACAGGTGCCCGGAGCAGGTGCCGGCGCCCGTGTGCTGCACGAAGCCGTCCATGCGGCCGCCGTCGGCTGCGTACTGCTCGGGGCTGTAGGAGTGGTTCTGGTCGCAGGTCATGGCCTGCTGCGGGCCGAGCCGCCGGGGGGCGTACTGGTTGGGGTTGCGGCGCAGCAGTCCGGCGGTGCGCAGGTTGTCGATCCGCACGGCGGAGGCGCGGGGGCCGGTGAAGCGGGTGCCGTCGGTGTTGGCCGCCTGCGGGTAGGTGGCGAAGTAGTGGTCGAAGGAGACGTTCTCGTCGAAGACGACGACGAGGTGCTTGACCGGCGAGGCGGTGTCCTGGGCGGGCGCGGGGGCGGGCGCCGCGGTGAGCGGTACGGCCAGCGCCACGGCCGCGAGGACGACGGACTGCCGGAGGCGAACCCCCTTGCGTGCTCCCCTGGTTGCGGCCATCGTGCGTCCCTCACCTTTCTCCGGTCGCTCCCGGCGTCGTCAGCAGCGCGCGCCCGTACCAGTCGGCGGCATCCCGTACCCCCGGCAGCACGTAGAACCAGCCGCCGCCGAACGGCTTGACGTAGTCGGTCAGCGGCTCCCCGGCCAGCCGCCGCTGTACGGCCGTGAACTGGCCCACCGGGTCCCGCTGGTAACAGCAGAACAGCAGCCCCATGTCGAGCTCGCCGTTGCTGTCGGTGCCCCGGTCGTAGGTGTAGGAGCGGCGCAGCGGCTGCTGTTGCGCCGTCTGCGGTGTGCGCGGGTTGGCGAGCCGGATGTGGCTGTCCAGCGGGGTCACGTCGCCCTTGGGGTCGCGGGCGTAGTCGGGTGCGTCGGTCTCGTGGACGCCGTCGAGCGGGGCGCCGGTGTCGCGGTCACGGCCGAGGATGCGCTGCTGCTCGGTGAGCGGGATTCTGTCCCAGAACTCGACGAGCATACGGATGATCCGCACGACTTGGTACGTGCCACCGGCCGCCCAGGCGGGCTCCCCGGCGCGCGCGTCCGTCCACACCAGGCGCTCCGTCTGCCGCGCGTCGCGCGGGTCGGGGCCGGACGTGCCGTCCTTGAAACCGAACAGGTTGCGCGGGGTGCCCGTGGGGCGGGGCGGGGAAGTGAAGCCGTCCACGCGCCAGCGGACGCGCAGGCCGCCGCGCGTGTGCCGGGTGATGTCGCGCAGGGCGTGCAGCACGGTGTCCCGGCTGTCCGCGCACAGTTGAACGCTCAGATCGCCGTGGCAGAAGTCGGGCCGCAGGTCGTCGTCGGGGAAGACGGGCATGGGCCGCAGCCGCCGGGGCGCGCGCCCGGCCAGCCCGAAGCGGCCGTCGAAGAGCGAGGATCCCACGCCCACGGTCACCAGGAGGCCGCCGTCCGGGGGGACTTGGGGGCCCAGCAGCCCCGAGTCGGACGGCGGCGCCGTGATCCCGAGGGGCTCGGGCACACCGCCGCCGGTCAGGAACCGGGCCCGCCCGGTGAGCGTCCGCAACAGCTCGGTGAGTTCGCCCGCGTCCCGCGCGGTGACGTCGAAGGCCGTGAAGGCGGTGGCGCGGCGGGGCCGGGTGAGCACGGCGGCCTGCCGGGGCCCGTGGAAGCCCACGGGGGCGGTGCCCCCGGGTGCGGCGGGAGTTGTCGCGGGCGTACGGGCGTCACCTGCGGTACGGACCCCACGGGCACCGGCCACCGCGATCCCGGCCCCCACGGCTGCGGCGGCCCCGCGGAGCAGCCCCCGGCGGGGCACCCGGGTCACGGGGCGCTCCCGGGCGGGGCCTTTCGGCAGTCTGATCCCGCGCGCCCGGCCGCCGCACGGGCGTTCCGGGACGTCGGCCGGGGGTCCCGGGCGGCGTCGGCCGTACCGGCGGTCGTGACCGTCACGGTGCCGGAGAGCGGGCCTCCGGTGGTCCCGGCGGCCGCCCGCGCCCGGGGGCGACGGCCCGGCCGGGTGCGGACCGCGGCCGCGCCGCCCCGCCGTACGGCCCTCATGCCGCCCTCCGTGGCTCGCACAGCGCCGCCACCCGCGCCAGCCGTTCCGCCGCGTCGCCGAAATCGGCGTCCAGCAGGGCGCGTTGGGCGCGGCTCAGCCGGGACAGCGGGGTCCACTCGCCGTGGCGGAGGTGCTCCTCCAAGTCCCGCCGCGTACGGTCCAGGCGGGCGTCGAGCGACGCGAGGGCGGGGCGGGGCATCCGGGAGCGCAGCACGGGGCGCAGGCTGTCGAGCGCGGCGCGGGCCGCGTCCAGGTGCGCGCGGGCCGTGGCGAGGCCGCTGCCGCTGCCGTAGTCGGTGCGGCCGGTCAGTTCGTCCTGGAGGGTGTCCTCCAGGATCTCGTGCGCGCGCCGCACGAGATCCAGCGGATCCAGCCGGACGCCGTCCCAACCGGCGCGCAGCGCACGGACGTCGGCGGCGAGGCGGCGGGCCGCGCGGCGCGGTCCGGGGCCCCGTTCGCCGTGCCACAGCCCGTACTCGATCCGGTGGAAGCCGGTGAAGTCCGCGTCGCGCACCCCGCCGGGAAGGCCCGCGTCGGTGCCGTCGACGGCCCGGCCCACCGCGCCGAAGGCGCCGTAGGCGGCGCCCAGCCGCGCGTACCGCAGATGGGCGTCGAGCCAGGCGGCCCGCGCGCCGTCCCGGTCGCCGTCCTCGACCGCCGCGCGCAGGGAGTCCGTCGCGGCCACGAGCCCGTCAAGGCGCGCGCCGAGGCGGCGCTGCTGGTCCAGGACGGCCGGGACGAGGTCCTGCCGGGTCACGGGCACGGCGGCGGGGCCGGGGGGCGGGCCGCCGGTGACGCGTACGGTGGGGCCGGTGACCGCGTCCGCGTCGTCGAAGAGGCAGACGAAGGCGTACGCGCCCCGCCCGAGCCGCGCCCGCACGGTCCTGGCCGCGCCCGGGCCCAGCCCTTCGGCTTCCGCGTACACGGCCCCGGTCCCGGGGTCGACGAGGTGCACGTCGGCGGCGCCGACGGAGGTGTTACGAACCTCGAAGGCCCGCAGCCCGGGCAGCCCCCCGCCCCAACCGCGGCCGCAGCCACCGGGCGAGACGTCGACGACACCGCCCCCCTCACCGGGAGAACGCCCCGGCTCGCCCAGGGACCCCACGGACACGACGAACAGCACACCAACACTGACCACCAGCCGCACGACATCCCCACCACGCACGGGCCCCCACTCGCAGCACCGCCCCCGCGCCGGCACCGCCTCCGCCGGTGCACCGAACCCCCGCCGCACGACGGCCTCCCCGCCGTACACGGCCCCCTCACCGGCACCGCAGCCCCTGCTGCCACCCCACTCCGACACCCGGCCCGCCACCGCGCCGCACACCGAGCGCCCCGCGCCGGCGCGGCCGGGGAGCGTCCGCTCGTCCATGACCGCCCCACGAACCGCCCGGCGCCGCCCGGCCGTCCCGGCCACGTACCCGGTGAGCAACCGGCGGACCGTGTCCGCCCTCCGCACGGTACGGCCTCCTCACGGTCGGTGGGTTCACGGCCGGGTCCCCGGGTCCGGGCACCGCGCCGTCACTCCGGCGCGCACACGGCCCGTCCGGGCCCCGGCCCGGATTCGTGGCCCCTGTTCCCCCGGGCCACGGCCCGGAGAAGGCATGCTCGCACCGGACCACCGCGGACCCCGGCCGCCGACACCTCCCGGGCCGGGAAAGGCCGCGCGACTTCACCCGGGTGACGCCACACGCGCCCCGCCACCGTGACAGCGCGCATGACGCCGCGTCACGCCCAGAGCCACACCCGCCGGTTGCGGGCCACGGTGTGGACGCGGTCGACGCGCTGCGGGTGCAGGACGCCGCCGAGCGCGCCGAGGTCGGGCACCTGGTCGTCCGTCAGGACGCGGACGTCGTCCAGCGCCGGCGCGACCTCCACGTGCTCGGCGCCGACGAACACCAGCACCGGCCGCACCTGGACCACGAAGCCGCACCCGCGCGAGAGCACGAGCGAGGAGCGCGCGGCGTCGTGCCGGGCCTCGCGCACGTACGGATACGGCTGCCGCTCGCGGGAGCTGCGTACCGAGGTCTCGCCCACGTGCACCCGCGCCCGGTGGCTGGGGACGGCGGTGAGGGAGAAGACGCCGCCGGGGCCGATGAGCAGGTGGGGGACGACCGCGTCGCCGGGCAGCACGATCGAGTGGAGGACGTCCCAGTCGGCGGCCGCGAGTTCGTCCAGGGCGGCCCCGACGGTCTGCTCGGCGACGAGGGTCCGCCGCCAGCGGTCCTCGACGGGGTGCCGGCCCAGGAGACGGGCGAGGAGGAGACCGGCGCGGCCGGTGCCGGAGGCGGCCAGGCGGGCCCGGAGCGTCTCGCCGGGGCGGTTGGGGGCGAGGTCGTCGTCGGGCGGCAGGAACAGCCGCTCGGGGTCGAAGGTCCGCCCGTTCGCGCTCTTCTTGCCGTCCGGCCGCTCCCGCACACCGACCACCCCCACCCGCCATCTTGCCGCAGAAGCCCGGGAACCAACCCGGCCGCAGGACCGTTGTCCGGGTGAGGCCCCGCGACATCCCCCCGCTCGCGGGGCCTCACCAGCGCCCGGTCGCGCGGTCCCCCCGTCCGTCGTGGCCGCCGGGACCGGTTCCGGGCGCGGCGCGCAGGAGGTGCGCCGCGCCGGGAGAGCACCGGTGACCCGTCCTCCGCGCGCGGCGACGCGCCCGCTTCCACCACCGGCCCCGGCCGTAGCGGCCGCCGCGCCAACGTCGGCCGCCTTCCGGACGCCGTGCAGCCGCACACGAGCCCGTAGGCCATCACACCCTCCCCCCCCCCCAACCCCCCGGCCCCACCGAATCGTTGACCCCACCCCCGAACCCCTCTCCCCGACGGACGCAAACCGTCCGACACTCCGCCCCACCCCATGGCGCTCCGCGCTCCCCCGGCGTACAACCCGTGCATGTGGGTCCTCTTCCTCCTGGCCGCCTGGGCGGCGGCCCTCCTCGCCTGTGGCCGCCTGTGCCTGGCGGCGAGTGCCGCCGCGCGGCCGGCGGACCGTGACGGTGCGGCCGGCCCCGGCGGGCCGTACGTCCCGACCCTGTACGAGACGGCGTTCCTGGCCGGCGGTCCGGGCCGTGTCACCGATCTCGCCCTGGTGGTGATGGAGCGTCAGCAGCGGCTGCTGCTCGCGCGGACCGGCTGGGCGACCGTCGTCGACCCCCTGGGCCGTGACGAGCTGGAGCGTTCACTGATCTCCGCGATCGGGCCCGGCGGCCAGGCACCCGTACCGGAGGTCCGCAGCGCCCACGCCGGCACGGACGCCGTCGCGGCCCTGGACGGCCGGCTGACCGAGGCGGGCCTCGCGGTGCCGGCCCCGCGGCGCGCGGCCGTACTGCTGGCGGTCCGTCAAGTGCGCGGCGCCTGCGCCGTGGTGCTGCTGACGGGCGCGGCGGCCGCGCTGGCGGTGCCGCCGGCGAGCGGCTGGCAGGAGGCGGCGGCGTGGTTCTCGCTGCCGCTGCTGATGACGGTGACGTGCCTGGGGTTCGCGCGGATCGAGACCCCGCCGTACACGCGCTGGGCCTCGCCCGCCGGGCAGGACGTGCTGCGTCGCGCCGCCGCCGGGCCTCCGTGCGCCGCTCCGGACGCGCTCACCGCGCTCGCCGTCCACGGCCGCCGGGCCCTGCCGGACGCGGATCTGCGGGCCGCCCTCGCCCCCGGGCCGCGGGGCGGCGGCGGCCCGGGCCCGACCGGACGCATCTGACCGACACCGGCCCGTGGTGCTTTACTTCACCAACCGCCCCGCCAATTATCCCTTTTGTCGCATAGATGTGAAGGGATGGCCAGTGAGAACAGCAGCCTTGTACGGAGCCCTCGGATCGCTCGTTCTCACGGCGCTCACCACCGCGCCGGCCGGCGGCGCGGAACTCGCGTCACCGCCGGGCGGGAAGGCCGAGGCACGCGGCGCGGCCCGCGCCGCCGAGCGGGCCGCCGCCCGCGGCATCCGTTTCACCGCGTGCCCGGCCGCCGAGCAACTGCCCGGCGTCATCCAGTGCGGCACGGTCTCCGTCCCGCTGGACTACGCGCACCCCGACGGCAAGCAGATCCAACTGACCGTCAGCCGTTCCCGCGCCACCGGCTCCCGCACCGAGCGGCAGGGCGCGCTGCTGTACAACCCGGGCGGGCCCGGCGGCTCCGGCATGTTCTTCCCGCTGCTCTCCGGTCTCGGCTCGTGGCAGACGCTCGCCAAGGCGTACGACTTCGTCGGCTACGCCCCGCGCGGCGTGGGCCGTTCGGCGCCCCTGTCCTGCGTCGACCCGCGCGCCTTCACCAAGGCGCCCAGCGACGCGCCCGAACACCCCTCGCCCGCCTACAAGAAGGCGCGCGTCGCGCAGGCCCGCGGCTACGCGCAGGGCTGCGCCCGCCGCGCGGGCAGGGACCTGCAGTTCTTCAACAGCCTCAACAACGCCCGCGACCTGGACGTGCTGCGCGCCGCGCTGGGCGAGAAGAAGCTGAACTACATCGGGGCGTCCTACGGCACCTACTTCGGCGCCGTGTACGCGACGCTGTTCCCCGGGCACGTGCGCCGCATGGTCTTCGACAGCGTCGTCAACCCCGACCCGCACATGATCTGGTACGGCAGCAACCTCGCCCAGTCCGCGGCCTTCGAGGTCCGCTGGAGCGACTGGCGGCGCTGGACGGCCCGGCACGACGACGTCTACCACCTGGGCCGTACCCCGCACCAGGTGCTGGCCTCCTACGACCGGGCCCGCCGGCAGCTCGCCCGCCGGCCCGTCGCCGGGAAGATCGGCCCCGGCCAGCTGCAGGCGGCCTTCCTCCAGGTCGGCTACGCGGACAGTGCCTGGCCCCGCAGCGCGGCCGCGCTCTCGGCGTATCTCGACGGCAACGACCGGCCGTTGCGCGCGCTCGCGACGCCCGACGCGTCCGGCGCGGTGGCCGCCGAGAACTCCAACGCCGTCTACACGGCCGTCGAGTGCAACGACGCGCGCTGGCCCACGAGTTGGCCGGTGTGGGACCGGGACAACTCCCGGCTGGCCGGCCGGGCGCCGTTCGAGACCTGGGAGAACGCGTGGATGAACCTGCCGTGCGCCTTCTGGCCGGCGCACCGGCAGCGGCCGCTGGACATCGGCGTCGCGCGCCGCGCGCTGCCGCCCACCCTGCTGCTGGCCGCCGAGCGGGACGCGGCCACCCCGTACAAGGGGGCGCTGGAACTCCAGCGCAGGCTGCCGGGTTCGGCGCTGGTGACCGAGCGGGGCGCGGGCACGCACGGCATCGCCAACGGCCCCAACGCGTGCGTCAACGCCCACACCAACCGCTATCTGCTCACCGGGGCGCTCCCGGCGCGGCGCACCTCCTGCGCGCCGCGCCCGGAACCGGTCCCGGCGGCCACGACGGACGGCCCGTAGCAGCCGTACCGCCGCCCGGCCGGTGCCCGCCGGTCAGGCCAGGCCGGCGATGAGCTCGGCGACCGCCCTGCGCCGCCCGGTGTAGAACGGCACCTCCTCGCGCACGTGCATCCGCGCCTCGGAGCCGCGCAGATGACGCATGAGGTCGACGATGCGGTAGAGGTCGTTGGCCTCGAAGGCGAGGATCCACTCGTAGTCGCCCAGCGAGAAGGAGGCGACGGTGTTGGCGCGCACGTCGGGGAAGCCGCGGGCCATCTTGCCGTGGTCGGCGAGCATACGGCGGCGGTCCTCGTCGGGCAGCAGGTACCAGTCGTAGCTGCGCACGAAGGGGTAGACGCTGACGTAGTCGCGCGGCTCCTCGTCGGCGAGGAACGCCGGGATGTGCGACTTGTTGAACTCGGCGGGCCGGTGCAGCGCCATGTTCGACCACACCGGCTGCAGGGCGCGGCCGAAGCGGGTGCGGCGGAAGCGGTTGTAGGCGTCCTGCAGGGCGTCCGAGGTCTCGGAGTGCCACCAGATCATGACGTCGGCGTCGGCCCGCAGACCGGAGAGGTCGTACGTGCCGCGCACGGTCACGTCCTTCTCGGCGAGCTGCGCGAACAGCTCCTCCACCTCGTCGGCGTAGCCGGAGCGGTCCTGCGGCAGGACGTCGCGGAGCTTGAAGACCGACCAGAGGGTGTAGCGGATGACCTCGTTGAGGTCCTTGGCCTTCTTGCCGGCGTTGGGGATCTTCTCGGGCGCGTGAGTCATGTCCCTATTGTCACTCGCCGCCGGAAGGACCTTCCGCCAGGGTGGCCAGGCCCGTGACGATCTCGTCGGCGGCCCGCCGGCCGCTCGCGACGCACGCGGGGATGCCCACACCGTCGTAGACCGCGCCGCACACGCGCAGCCCGGGCAGGGCCGCGACGTGGTCGCGGATCCGCGCGACGCGGGCGAGGTGGCCGACGGGGTACTGCGGCAGCCCGCCGTACCAGCGGTCGACGCGGCTCGCGACGGGCGCGGCCGTGAGGCCCACGGCTTCCCCGAGGTCCTTCAGCGACATCGCGACGAGCTCGGCGTCCTCGCGCCGCAGGTCCTCCTCCTCGCCGTAGCGGCCGATGGAGGTGCGCAGGACGAACAGGTCCGGGTCGGCGTCGGCGGCCCAGCGCCACTTGCGGGCGGAGAACGTGGACGCCTTGATCTTCCGGCCGTCGACGGGCGGCACGAGGAAGCCGCTGCCCTGCGGCAGGCCGGCCACCTCCGGGCGGCGGAAGGCCATGGTCACCAGGGCCATGGAGGCGTACTCGACGGCGGCGAGCTCGGCGGCGGCCGCGGGGACGGACTCCCGCAGGATCCGCCGGGCCTCGGGGGCGGGCACCGCGACGACCACCGCGTCGGCCTCGACGGCCCGGTCGTCGACGGCGACCTCCCACGCGTCGCCGCACCAGCGCAGGCCGCGCACGACGGTCCTCGTGAGGATCTCCCCGCCGGCCGCGCGCACCGACTCGGCGACGGCGAGGGGCAGTTGGCCGATGCCGCCCTCGATGCCCATGAAGACGGGCCCGTCCTGCTGCCGCAGCGCGGCGCGCGCCTGGAACTCCCGCACCCCCTCGGCGAGGGAGCGGTGGCCGCGGGCGATGTCGAAGAGCTGGGGGACGGCGGCCCGCATCGAGATGCGGTAGGGGTCGCCCGCGTAGACGCCGCCGAGCAGGGGCTCGACGAGCCGGTCGACGACCTCGCGGCCCATCCGGGAGGCCACGTACGCGCCGAGCGCGACGTCGTCGCCGACCTCTCCGGCGGGCAGGCGCTCGTCCTCGGCGACGCGGGCCAGGCCCTCCTCGGACAGCACGCCGGAGGCGGCGAGCGCGCCGAGGTCGCCGGGCACGCCCATGAGGTGGCCCTTGGGCAGGGGCCGCAGCCCGCCGCGCGTGAAGATCCCGGCGGTGGTGGTGGCGGGCGGCTGCAGCCGGTCGGCGAGGCCGACGGCGCGGGCGAGGGCCACCGCCTCGGGGCGGCGGGCCAGCATGGACTCGGCACCCAGGTCCACGGGGACGCCGGCGAGCTCCCCGGCGCGCAGCTTGCCGCCGAGGCGGGAGGAGGCCTCCAGGAGCGTGACGCGCGCGCCGCCGGCGAGCAGCCGGTGGGCGGCCGCGAGTCCGGAGATCCCGCCGCCGATGACGACGACGTGCTTGCCGGGGCTGTCCGCTGCGCTCATGCCCCCACTCTCTCAGACGGCTCCGGACCGCCCCCGGCCGGTCCGGGCCGCCGCTGTGCGGCCCATTGACAGCGGCTCGGGGCGCTGCGGAGACTCGTCGTCTCCGGACCGATCTTGAACAGCAACCGACCGTTCGCTCCATTCCGCTCTGTTTCGATCCGCTCCGTTCCGCTCCGACCCGAGGAGTCGCCATGAACGACCGCATCCGGGACGTGTACATCCTCGACGCCGTCCGTACCCCCGTCGGCAAGTACGGCGGCGCCCTCGCCTCCGTCCGCCCCGACGACATGGCCGCGCACGTGGTGCGCGCGCTGGCCGACCGGGCCGAAGGGCTGGACCCGGCGCTGGTCGACGACGTGGTGTTCGGCAACGCCAACGGCGCCGGTGAGGAGAACCGCAACGTCGGGCGCATGGCGGCGCTGCTGGCGGGGCTGCCGGTGACCGTGCCGGGGGTGACCGTCAACCGGCTGTGCGCCTCCGGTCTGGAGGCCGTCGTGCACGGCTACCGCGCGATCGCCCTGGGCGACGCCTCGGTCGTGATCGCCGGCGGTGTCGAGTCGATGACACGGGCCCCGCTGGTGCTGTCGAAGGCCGAGCGGCCCTTCCCGGCCGGCCATCAGCAGCTGTACTCGACGACGCTGGGCTGGCGGTTGGTCAACCCCAGAATGCCGGAGGCATGGACGACGCCGCTGGGCGAGTGCGCCGAGCTGATCGCCGACAAGTTCGGCATCAGCCGCGAGGCGCAGGACGCCTACGCGCTGGGCAGCCACCGCAAAGCGGCGGCGGCCTGGCGGGAGGGGGCGTACGACGCCGAGGTCGTCCCGCTGCCGGGGATCGGTCTGCCCCGGGACGAGACCGTCCGGGACGCGGCCGACACCAGTGCTCTGGCCCGCCTCAAGCCGGCCTTCCGCCCTGAGGGCGGCACGGTCACGGCGGGCAACTCCTCCTCGCTCAACGACGGTGCGGCGGCCCTGCTGCTGTGCGACGAGCGGGGGCTGCGCGAGAGCGGCCGGGAGCCGCTCGCCCGGATCCGGGCGTCGGCGGCGAGCGGTATCGAGCCTCATCTGTTCGGCCTGGGGCCCGTCGAGGCCGTGCGCCGGGCGCTGGACAGGGCGGGCCGCACTCTGGCCGACCTGACATACTTCGAGCTCAACGAGGCATACGCGGCACAGGTTCTGGGATGCTTCGCCCAGTGGCCCGACCTCGACCCCGATGTGGTCAACCGGCGCGGCGGAGCGATCGCGATCGGTCACCCGCTGGGCTGCTCCGGCGCCCGGATCGCGGGGTCGCTCGCGCACCAGCTCGCGGCGGCGGGCGCGGGTACGGGCCTCGCGGCGCTGTGCGTCGGCGTCGGCCAGGGCCAGGCGCTGGTGCTGGAACGCTGACCGCGCAGCCGTGCGCGTGAGGTCCGTGCGGGTCCGGGCAGGCCGATCCCCGTCCGCTGCTTGGAGAGGTCTCGTGATGCGTACGACCGTCGGCATCATCGGCGCGGGCCCGGCCGGGCTGCTGCTCGCGCGACTGCTGCACCGGGCCGGAGTGGACTGCGTGGTCCTGGAGGCCCGCGACCGGGAACGCGTCGAGCGCGGCCGGCGCGGCGGGCTGCTGGAGCAGGGGGTGACGGACGCGCTGCGGGAGTGCGGCGCGGCGGACCGCCTCGACCGGGACGGACTGGAGCTGCGGGGCGTCGAGCTGCGTTTCGAGGGCCGCTCCCACCGGGTGGACCTGCCGTCGCTGACCGGCGGCCGGACGGTCGTGAGCTACCCGCAGTCCGAGCTCGTCAAGGACCTGGTCCTGCTGCAACTGCTGGACGGGCCGCCGCTGTTGTTCGGGGCGCGGGCGCTGGCGGTGGAGAAGCCGGACAGCGAGCAGCCGCTGATCCGTTTCGTCCATGAGGGCCGCGAGCAGACGCTGGAGTGCGAGTGGGTGGCGGGCTGCGACGGCGCGCGCGGTGTCTCCCAGGACGCGCTGCCCGCGGACGGGGTGCGTGCGCACGGGCGTACGCACCCGTGCTCGTGGCTGGGGATCCTGGCCGAAGCGCCGCCCTTCAGTGACGAGTTGCTGCTCGCGGGGCACGAGCGGGGCTTCGCCCTGCACACGGCGCACACCCCCCGGCTGTCCCGGTTCTGCCTCCAGGTGCCGGACGGCACACGGCTTGAGGAGTGGCCGGAGGAGCGGGTGTGGGAGGAGCTGGAGGTACGGCTCGCGGCCGGGGGCGGGGAGCTGCGCCGGGGCCCGGTGGTCGCCCGGTCGGTGACGGCGCTGCGCAGCCGGGTGACCGAGCCGATGCGCCACGGGCGGCTGCTGCTGGCCGGTGACGCCGCGCACCTGGTCCTGCCGACGGCCGCGAAGGGCCTGAACCTGGCCCTGGCGGACGCGGTCACCATGGCGCGGGGCTTCTTCCACTGGCGCGTGAACGGTTCGGCGCAGCTGCTCGACCGCTACTCGGAGCTGTGTCTGCGCCGCGTGTGGCAGGCGCAGCGCTTCGCGCACGATCTGACGGCGCTGCTGCACGCCCCGCCGGACGGCGACCCCTACGACCGGCAGTTGCAGCTCGCGTGGCTGCGCCGGCTGACGGGCCCTACGGCGGCGGCGGCCGAGCTGGCCGAGAACTGCGCGGGGCCGCCGCTGTTCTGACGGCGTTTCAGTCGCCGGGGTCGCCCGCGGCACGGAGGGGTAGGTGGTGTTCATGACATCCACGGACAGCCGCGTACGCTTCACCGCCGACCCGTACGACGCCCCGTCGCGCCGGCCCCAGCGCCCGCCCGTACCGGTGGCCCCGGACCCGGAGGCCGTCGAGCTGACCGGCCCGGTCTTCGGCCCGGCCGACGTCGGTCCCCTCGACCACGATCTGACCCGGCAGCACCGGGGCGAGCCGATCGGCGAACGGATCGTCGTCAGCGGGCGGGTGCTGGACCGCGCGGGCCGCCCCGTGCGCGGCCAGCTCGTCGAGATCTGGCAGGCCAACGCCGCCGGCCGCTACGCGCACCCGGGCGATACGCACCGGGCGCCGCTGGACGCGAACTTCACCGGCACGGGCCGCTGCCTGACCGACGCCGAGGGCCGCTACCGTTTCGTCACCGTCCGCCCCGGCGCCTATCCCCTGCCCGGCGGCGGCAACCTGTGGCGCCCGGCCCACGTGCACTTCTCGTTCTTCGGCACGGCCTTCGTCCAGCGCCTGGTGACACAGATGTACTTCCCGGGCGATCCGCTGCTGGCGTACGACCCGGTCTGGCACGCGGTCGCGGACCCGGCCGCCCGGCAGCGCCTGGTCGCCGTCCACGACCCGCGCCTGAACGAGCCGGAGGAGGCACTGGGTTACCACTGGGACGTGGTCCTGGACGGCCCGGCCGCCACCTGGACCGAGGGGAACCGCTGAGATGACGCCGGAGCGGGCGCTGCCCGCCACCCCCGCGCAGACCGTCGGCCCCTACTTCGGTTTCGCCCTGCCCGCCCCGGGCGCCGCCGGCCTCGCACCCGCCGGGCACCCGGAGGCCGTCACCGTGCACGGGTACGTGTACGACGGCGAGGGCGCGCCGGTCACCGACGCGCTCCTGGAGTTCTGGCAGACGGGCCCCGGCGGCGCTCCCCCGCGCGCACCCGGTGCCCTGCGCCGCGACGGCGCGGCGAGAACCGCCTTCACCGGTTTCGGGCGGGTCCCCACCGACGCGGAGGGCCACTACGCCCTGCGCACCCTGCCGCCGGGCGGCGCGCCGTACCTCGCGGTGGCCCTCTTCACGCGCGGCCTGACGCACCACCTGCGGACACGCGCGTACTTCGCGCTGCCCGGCGACGATCCCCTGCTCGCCGCCCTGCCGCAGGAGCGGCGCGCGACACTGCTGGCCGCCCCGGACCCGGCCCTGCCGCGCGGCCACCGCTTCGACGTGCGGCTGGGCGGGACGGCGGAAACGGTGTTCCTGACGTACCCGCCCGACCCGGCCTAAGCAGGTCGGGCGAAGTCCACTGCGGTACGGCAGCGCCCCGAAGGGGCGCGGGGAACTGCGCGACCAGCCACGACGGCGCCGCAGTCGATCGACGACCCGTTCGCGGCACTTCCAGCGGAGCGCTTAGCGCCGGCTCTGCTCGTGCACGTACTGCACGAGGTGGGTGAGGGCGCCGGGGTCCGTGGCGGGCATGACGCCGTGGCCGAGGTTGAAGACGTGGCCCTCCAGTCCGCGTGCCGCGTCGAGGACCTCGCGGGTCTTGGCCTCGACGGCCTCGCGCGGGGCGAACAGCACGGCCGGGTCGAGGTTGCCCTGCAACGCCTTGCCGGGGCCGACACGGCGGGCGGCCTCGTCGAGCGGGACGCGCCAGTCGACGCCGACCACGTCCGCGCCGGCCTCGCCCATCAGGCCCAGGAGTTCGCCGGTGCCCACACCGAAGTGGATCCGGGGCACGCCGTAGGGGGCGACGGCGTCGAAGACCTTCGCGGAGGCGGGCATGACGAACTGCCGGTAGTCGGCGGGGGCGAGGGCGCCGGCCCAGGAGTCGAAGAGCTGCACCGCGCTCGCGCCCGCCTCGATCTGCACCTTCAGGAAGCCCGAGGTGATCCCGGCGAGCCGGCCGACGAGGTCGGCCCACAGCTCCGGGTCGCCGTAGATCATGGCCTTGGTGCGCTCGTAACTGCGCGAGGGGCCGCCCTCGATGAGGTAGCTGGCGAGCGTGAAGGGGGCGCCGGCGAAGCCGATGAGCGGGGTGGTGCCGAGCTCGGCGGTGAGCATGCCCACGGCCTCGGTCACGTACGGCACGTCCTCGGGCGTGAGCGGGCGCAGCCGCGCGAGGTCGGCGCGGGTGCGGAAGGGCTCGGCGACGACGGGGCCGACGCCGGGCTTGATGTCGAGGTCGATGCCGATGGCCTTGAGCGGCACGACGATGTCGCTGAAGAAGATCGCGGCGTCGACGCCGTGCCGGCGCACGGGCTGCAGGGTGATCTCGGTGACGAGCTCGGGCCGCATGCACGAGTCGAGCATCGGGATGCCCTCGCGCACCTTGCGGTACTCCGGCAGCGAGCGTCCCGCCTGGCGCATGAACCACACCGGCGTGTGCGGCACGGGCTCACGGCGGCACGCCCGCAGGAACGCCGAGTCGTGCGCCGCGCTGCGGCGGGTCTGCTGCTGGCTGGGCTCCCTGCGCTCACTCATGCCCCAAATCTTCGCACGGGCCGAACGAGTGACCCGCCCATGTGGGTGTCGTACCGGGAAGCGGGGGTCCTTCCGCCTAGTCTTCCGGGCATGGCTGCGGCGCAGGGACACCTCTCGGACGGTCCGGACGACGCGGACGGGGAGGAATCCCCGTCCCTCTTCCGGCAAGCGGTCGCCGGGCTGCAAGGGGTGCGCCTGCGGCCGGAGATCGAGCTCGACCCCACCCCGCCGCCCCAGCGGCTCGCCCCGTTCTCGTACGCCCTGGAGGCGGCGGTCGTCGTGGACGACACGGAGCTGGCCGACGGGCGGCTGATCCTGCTGCACGACCCGGCGGGGCACGACGCGTGGCGCGGCACCTTCCGGCTCGTCACCCTCGTCCAGGCCGACCTGGAGCCGGAGATGGCGGCGGACCCGCTGCTGCCGGAGGTGTGCTGGTCCTGGCTGACGGGCGCGCTGGAGGCGCGGCGGGTGCCGTACACGGCGCCGAGCGGGACGGTCACGCGCGCGGGTTCGCACTACTTCGGGGGGCTGGCGGACCGGGAGCCGTCGACGCGCATCGAGATCCGCGCCTCGTGGTCGCCGGCCCCCGAGGCGGCCGGGGTGCCGGACACCGCGGCGCACCTGGCCGCGTGGTGCGATCTGCTGTGCCAGATCGCCGGGCTGCCGCCGGGCGGGGCTCCGGAGGCCGGGGTGGTGACGCTTCCGCAGCGCCGCGACCCGCACAGTCGCTGAGCGGCCGACCCCTCGGCCAGCCGTCCGAATTGCCCGAATTGTTACTCACTAATTCGTGATCATTCCCTAAAGCCGGGCCGGTTCGCTGCCGAAGAGGCTTGTGACCCTTCCCATACGGATCGCCCCGGCTTATCCCCCAAGTCGGCACCGTCCCGCCACTCCCCCACTGGAGGCTTGGTGTCCGTACTCCTTGAGCAACCTGCGAGCCTCGCCTACCGCCCGAACAAGCCGACGGCCATGGTCGTGGTCGCCGACCCCCGCGTCCGCTCCACCGTCACCCGCCATCTGTGGGCCCTGGGCGTCCGGGACGTGATCGAGGCGTCGTCCATCGCCGAGGCCCGCCCCCGGATCGGCAACCCGCGCGACATCTGCGTCGCCGACGTCCACCTCCCCGACGGCTCCGGGCTGACCCTGCTGTCGGAGACCCGCGCCGCGGGCTGGCCCAACGGCCTCGCCCTCTCCGCCGCCGACGACATCGGCGCCGTGCGCAACGCCCTCGCCGGCGGCGTCAAGGGCTATGTCGTCACCGGCACCCGCACCAACCTCGGCGTCCCCGGCCGCCCCGGCGCCGCCCCCATCGGCTCCGCCGCCGCGGCCCGGCTGCACCGCCGCCCGCCCGGCGCCCCCGGCCACCCCGGTGGCTACCGCGAGCTGTCCGGCCGCGAGGTCGAGGTACTGCGGCTGGTCGCGGAGGGGCAGTCCAACAAGGCCATCGGCGTCTCGATGGGGCTGTCCGCCCTCACGGTCAAGAGCCACCTCGCCCGCATCGCCCGCAAGCTCGGCACCGGCGACCGCGCCGGAATGGTCGCGGTCGCGCTGCGCACCGGCATCATCCACTGACCCGGCACAGCCCGCAGAAGCGGACGGAATCCCCCTTTCCCCTATTACCTCCGAAAACTCCGCAAGTACCGATGAAACCTCCGCAAGCACTGCGGAAACCCGCACCGCGCCCGTCGTCGGCACGCCGCCGCCGACGGGCGCTTGCCATGCACAGATACCCTTGACGGGTGACCGACGCCCAAGAGACCGCAGCAGACCAACCACTGCGCAACACCGGGGGCGCCCCCCCGGACGACGTCGAGACGGCGCCGATCCCCCTGCTGGAACCGCGTGAGGGCATCCCGCCGGTGGTCGCGGACGAGGCCGCGCTCGCCGGGGTCGTCGCCGCCTTCGCCGCGGGCAGCGGCCCCGTCGCCGTCGACGCCGAGCGCGCCTCCGGCTACCGCTACGGCCAGCGCGCCTATCTGGTGCAGCTGCGCCGGGCCGGCGCGGGCTCCGCGCTCGTCGACCCCGTGGGCTGCCCCGATCTGACCGCGCTCGGCGAAGCCGTCGCCGACGCCGAGTGGGTGCTGCACGCCGCCACGCAGGACCTGCCGTGCCTGCGCGAAATAGGGATGGCGCCGGCCCGGCTGTTCGACACCGAGCTCGCGGGCCGCCTCGCCGGCTTCGCGCGCGTCGGCCTCGGCGCCATGGTCGAGAACGTCCTGGGCTACGCCCTGGAGAAGGGCCACTCCGCCGTCGACTGGTCCACCCGCCCGCTGCCCGAGCCCTGGCTGCGCTACGCCACCCTCGACGTGGAGCTCCTGATCGACCTGCGGGACGCGCTGGAGGAGGAGCTGGAGCGGCAGGGGAAGCTGGAGTGGGCCCGCGAGGAGTTCGCGGCCATCGCCGCCGCCCCGCCCCCGCCGCCGCGCAAGGACCCCTGGCGCCGCACCTCCGGCATGCACAAGGTGCGCCGGCGGCGGCAGCTGGCGGTGGTCCGCGAGCTGTGGACCGCCCGCGACCTGGTGGCCCAGCGCCGCGACGTCTCGCCCGGCAAGGTCCTCGGCGACGCCGCCATCGTCGAGGCCGCGCTGAACATGCCCGCCAACACCCAGGCGCTCGCGGCCCTGCCCGGCTACGGGCACCGCACGAGCCGCAAGCAGTTGGAGCAGTGGCAGGCGGCGGTCGACCGCGCCCGCGCCCTGCCCGACAGCGAACTGCCGCAGCCCGGCCAGCCCGTGACCGGCCCGCCGCCGCCCCGCGCGTGGGCGGACAAGGACCCGGCCGCGGCCGGCCGGCTCGCGGCGGCCCGTACCGCCGTCTCCGAGCTGGCCGAGCGGCTGACCATGCCGCAGGAGAACCTGATCACCCCCGACACCGTGCGCCGCGTGTGCTGGGAGCCCCCCAAGGAGACCACGCACGAGGCCGTCGCCGAGGCGCTCGCCGCCCACGGCGCCCGCCGCTGGCAGATCGAGCAGGTGACCCCGGTGCTGGTCAACGCGCTGCGGGCGGCCTCCTCCTAAAGTGCCCGCACCCGTGCGAGGGCCCCCGATCCCGCTTCCGGCGGGGCCGGGGGCCCTCGCGCGTCCCGCGTGCCGGTGTGACCTTCACCGCTGTGCCCGGGGGGACTGTGCAGCGTGGTTACTCGTAAGTAGCATGACGGTGAGTCCCGCGCCGTGGCGTACCCCCGTTTCGGCATGCCCGCGCGCCGCGATCCGCACCTGGAGGAGAGCCAACGTGCCTCGTACCGCTAGGGACGTCGTCTTCGTCGACGGCGTCCGCACCCCGTTCGGCAAGGCGGGCCCGAAGGGCATCTACCACGAGACCCGCGCGGACGACCTGGTCGTCAAGTGCATCCGTGAGCTGCTGCGCCGCAACCCCGACCTGGAGCCGGCCCGGGTCGACGAGGTCGCCGTGGCCGCCACCACGCAGATCGGCGACCAGGGGCTGACCCTGGGCCGTACCGCGGGCATCCTCGCGGGGCTGCCGCAGTCCGTGCCCGGCTACTCCATCGACCGTATGTGTGCCGGTGCGATGACGGCCGTCACCACCGTCGCCGGCGGTATCGCCTTCGGCGCGTACGACATCGCCGTCGCGGGCGGCGTCGAGCACATGGGCCGGCACCCGATGGGCGAGGGCGTCGACCCCAACCCGCGCTTCGTCTCGGAGAAGCTCGTCGACGAGTCCGCGCTCGTCATGGGGATGACCGCGGAGAACATCCACGACCGCTTCCCGCAGCTCACCAAGGAGCGCGCCGACCGCTACGGCGTACGCAGCCAGGAGAAGGCCGCCAAGGCCTACGCCGACAACAAGATCCAGCAGGATCTGGTGCCGATCGCCGTACGCCGCACCAACCCGGAGACCGGCGAGACCGGCTGGGGCCTGGCCACGGTCGACGAGCCGATGCGACCGGGCACCACCCTGGAGGCCCTCGCGGGCCTGAAGACCCCCTTCCGTGTGCACGGGCGGGTCACCCCGGGCACCTCCTCCGGCCTCAACGACGGTGCGACGGCCTCGCTGATCGCCGCCGAGGACGTGGCGCGCGAGCTGGGCCTGCCGGTGAAGATGCGGCTGGTGTCCTACGCGTTCGCCGGTGTCGAGCCGGAGCTGATGGGCCTGGGCCCGATCCCCTCGACCCAGAAGGCGCTCGCCAAGGCGGGCCTGTCCATCGACGACATCGGCCTGTTCGAGCTCAACGAGGCGTACGCGGTGCAGGTGCTGTCCTTCCTGGACCACTTCGGCATCGACGACGACGACCCGCGCGTCAACCAGTGGGGCGGCGCGATCGCCTTCGGCCACCCGCTGGCCTCCTCCGGTGTCCGGCTGATGAACCAGCTGGCGCGGCAGTTCGAGGAGCAGCCCGAGGTCCGCTACGGCATCACCTCGATGTGCGTGGGCTTCGGCATGGGCGGCACGGTCATCTGGGAGAACCCGCACTGGGAGGGCAAGTGAGTACCACCGCCGAGCTGTTGAAGGGTGCGGCCGGGCTCTTCCCGGGCGAGGTCGTCACACAGGCGCACGTACGCCACCTCGACCTCCCGTACGGGGCGGGCAGGTTCGCGCTGATCACGCTGGACAACGGCCTGGACCACACCAAGCCGACCACCTTCGGCCCGCAGTCGCTGGCGAACCTCAACACTGCCATCGACCAGGTGGAGAAGGAGGCCGCCGAGGGCACGATCGTCGGCGCCGGCCTCACGGGCAAGCCGTTCATCTTCGCCGTCGGCGCCGACCTCAAGGGCGTCGAGGTCGTCAAGCGGTACGAGGACGCGCTGGCCATCGGCATCAGCGGCCACGAGGTCTTCAAGCGCCTCGCGGCGCTCGCGGTGCCCACGTTCGCGTACTACAACGGCGCGGCCATGGGCGGCGGCGTCGAGGTCGGCCTGCACTGCACGTACCGCACCGTCTCCAAGTCGCTGCCGGCGTTCTCGCTGCCCGAGGTCTTCCTCGGCCTGGTCCCCGGCTGGGGCGGCTGCACGCTGCTGCCGAACCTCATCGGCCCCGACCGCGCCGTCAAGGTCATCATCGAGAACGCCCTCAACCAGAACCGTCAGCTCAAGGGCAAGCAGGTCGCCGAACTCGGCATCGCCGACGCGCTCTTCGAGGGCGCGGACTTCCTGGAGCAGTCGCTGCTGTGGACCGCGAAGGTCCTCAAGGGCGACATCCACATCGACCGCCCCGAGATCGACCGCGGCGAGTCCTGGGACGCCGCCGTCGAGCGCGGCCGGGCGATCGCCGACTCCAAGGTGCACGGCGCCGCCCCGGCCGCCTACCGCGCGCTCGACATCATCTCCGCCGCGAAGAACGGCGACCTGCGCCAGGGCTTCGAGGCCGAGTCCCGCGCCCTCGCCGACCTCATCATGTGCGGTGAACTGCGCTCCGGCATCTACGCGTTCAACCTGGTGCAGAAGCGCGCCAAGCGCCCCGCCGGCGCCCCGGACAAGTCGCTGGCCCGCCCCGTCACCAAGGTCGGTGTCGTCGGCGCCGGTCTGATGGCCTCCCAGCTCGCGCTGCTCTTCGCGCGCCGCCTGGAGGTGCCGGTCGTCCTGACCGACATCGACCAGGAGCGCGTCGACAAGGGTGTGGGCTACGTCCACGGCGAGATCGACAAGCTGCTCGGCAAGGGCCGCATCAACCAGGACAAGGCCAACCGCCTGAAGGCCCTGGTGACCGGCTCCCTGGACAAGGCCGCCGCCTTCTGCGACGCCGACTTCGTCATCGAGGCCGTCTTCGAGGAAATGGGCGTCAAGCAGCAGGTGTTCGCGGAGGTCGAGGCCGTCGTGCCCGAGCACGCGATCCTCGCGACGAACACCTCCTCGCTGTCCGTCACCGAGATGGCCTCGAAGCTCAAGCACCCCGAGCGGGTCGTCGGCTTCCACTTCTTCAACCCCGTCGCGATCCTGCCGCTGCTGGAGATCGTGCGCGGCGAACGCACGGACGACGCGGCCCTCGCCACGGCCTTCGGCGTCGCGAAGAAGCTGAAGAAGACGGCCGTCCTGGTCAAGGACGCCCCGGCGTTCGTCGTCAACCGCATCCTCACCCGCTTCATGGGCGAGATCCAGAACACCATCGACGAGGGCACCCCGGTCGCCGTCGCCGAGCGCGCGGTCGAGCCGCTGGGCCTGCCGATGTCGCCGCTGGTCCTTCTGGAACTGGTCGGCCCGGCGATCGGCCTGCACGTCTCCGAGACACTGGCGGGCGCCTTCCCCGACCGCTTCAAGGTGTCGGCCAACTTGGCGGCCGTCGTCAAGGCGGGCAAGCGCGGCTTCTACGTCCACGACTCCGGCAAGCCGGAACTGGACCCGGAGGTGCTGTCGCTGCTCCAGCAGGGCGACGTGGTCCTGACGGAGGAGCAGGTACGGGCCCGGGTTCTTGAGGCTGTGGCCCAGGAGATCGGGCTGATGCTGGACGAGGGCGTCGTCGCCGAGGCCCAGGACATCGACCTGTGCCTCATCACCGGTGCGGGGTGGCCCTTCCATCTGGGCGGCATCACGCCGTACTTGGACCGGGAGGGCGTTTCCGAGCGGGTCAACGGGAAGCGGTTCCTGGAGGCGGGGGTTGCGAGCGTTCCGGCGTAAGCGGGGGGTTTTCGCGGCTGGTTGAGGGCCGTGCGGCCCGGGCTTTGTCCCGGGCCGCGCGGCCCTTCCGCTTGTCACGGGTGCATTTCTTGCTGGTGTCTCTCCAACTCTGTCTGGAGTTTGAAGGCTTGCTGAAAATGGCCATCGCGGAGGGCGGTGGTGCGGGTCATCATGAGGCGGGCGCAGAGCATGCAGGGCAGGGGTTCCAGCTGCTGCCGGGTCGGCGGGGTGTCCGTCATGTGTCGCCGCTCCCGGCGGAAGCGGCCCGTTCCTGCCGGATTTCGTCCGGGGGTGCGAGTCTGAGCGCTCGCGGCAGGCAGTCCCACTCACGTCCGCCGCCGAGGGGGCGGAGCTGTACGTACGGGCCTTCCTTACCCATGAGCTGGCCCAGGCGTCCGGTCCGCCTGTCGACGACGTAGACGCCGGTGCGGTAGGTCATCGCTCTCCTCTCTCGCACTCACCTCTGTGCGCTTCAGGTAACCGGGCAGTCACGCGTGGCGGTACGGTGGGCGGCGGTGGCCGGTTTTAAGAGCTTTAAGCGCTGTGCTGGGCCGAGGAGTTGAGAGCTGTGCGGGGTCTCGTGCCGAACGCGGGTCTGGAGCGGCTGTTCCGGGAGTCGGGGTGGACTCTGCGCCAGTTGGCACAGGCGGTGAACAGGGTCGGTACGGAGCGGGGTACACCGCTGAAGTACCGGGAGCCGTCGGTGCATCAGTGGTTGTCCGGGCATCTGCCGAAGGAGGACGTACGGCCGCTGGTGCTGGAGGCACTGGCACGGAGGCTGGGGCGGCCGGTGTCGTACGGGGAGGCGGGGTTCCCGGTGTCGGCTCCGGGCGGGGCGGTGGCGCGGGAGGGGACGGCAGAGGGGCTGATCGACCTCGGGCGGCAGGACATGGATCCGTCGCGGCGAGGGGTCTTGGGGGCGGGGCTGTTCTCGGTGGCGCTCACGGTGCCGGGGTGGCCGGACGTGGTGGGGCGGATGGAGGCGGTCCAGTCCGGGGCTGTCGCGCGGATCGGGATGCCCGAGGTCGACATGGTGATCGCCATGACGGAACGGGTCTCGGAAATCGACGACGAGTTCGGGGGACGACATGCGCGACCGTTGGCGGCGGCGTTTCTGGTGAACACGGTGGCGCCGTACTTGCGGGCGGGGGGCCCGGGGCCGGTGCGAAAGGCAATGATGTCGGCGGCTTCTGATCTGTGCTACCTCACGGGGTACATGGCGGTCGACGAGGGTCTGCACGGCCTGGCCCAGCGGTACTACGTCAAGGCGCTGGAACTGGCCGGGGCTTCGGAGGACCACCTGACCTACTGCACGACGCTGCGGGGCATGAGTGTGCAGGCCGTGGACCTTGGGCACGGGAAAGAGGCAATGCGGCTTGCGGATGCGGCTGCGGCATCGTCTCCGCAGGCCGGTCCCCGGATGCGGGCGTTCCTGACCGGGCAGCAGGCACATGCGGCAGCGCAGTTGGGCAGCCGGGAGAAGGCGTTGGCGTATCTCCGGGAGGCGGAAGTGGCCATGGAGAAGGCCGAGTCCAGGGAAGCGACATTCGCGTCCTACAACCCGTCCTCGCTCGCCTACCACATCGGGCAGGTCCGCTACGAACTCGGTGACGTGACCGGATCCATCGAGGCCCTGGAAGAGTCCGACAAGCTCCGCCACAGCTCCCACCGACGCACCCGTGTCCGATACTTGTCGATGCTCGCCGAACGGCAGCTGGGAACCGGACACTTGGAATTCGCATGCGCAACATGGTCCAACGCACTGGACATCTACCCCCAGGTCCACTCGGGCCAGTGCGACGAGCACATGTCGGGCATGCTCGGACGGCTACGGCCGTATCTGAAGAACCACACCGCGCGGGAGCTCTACGAGCGTGCCCGCCCGCTCGTCCCAACCACCGCGTGACGAGACCACCGGGGTTGGACGACGGCTCACAGTTGCGCATCGTGCACGGCTGAGATGGCGGCCTCCTCGTAGTCCCACACCCCACGTTCGGCTCCGGCATCCAGAACCGAGCGAACCGCACTGTAGGACTGCTCAGGGGGAACATCGATGACGAAGAGCCCTTTCATCGGCGTAGGGTGCACGACCAGGCCGAGATCCGCCATCTTCCGCCCCAGAAGCAGCTCTGCTCGCCGACCGCCCCTCATGTAGACGATGCCCCGCAGAATGGAGATCAGCTCGCCCGTGTCCATGGAGCCGCCGAAGAGAGCCTTGGGTGCCAGGCCACGGCCCTGAGCGGCTCCGCCCACGCGCCGAGAGATCATGAGGGCATGACACTGTGGATCCGCGCCTACGACAGTGAGAGCGATGTCTGGTCGTACTTTGAACTCGATGACGAGGAATGGGCGCTACGGCAGGTCGACCTGCACGGACCTCAGCGCAGCCCCGTGACGGCGGCCTCGCTGGTAGAGGTCATAGATCTCCGTGATCACGGAGATCTCCAGGCGATGGCTGCCTACGAGCGACAGTACGGCGTCCTCGCGGAGGGCAGCCTGACCGGATGGCAGGATGCGGACGGCGCGGCCGAGGTCACCGCCGGAGAATTCGAGTCGACTTGGGTCATCGCACGAGAGACCCTGAATACAGTCCGCGCAAAGGAGGCGAGTTGACCACGGAGCACCAGCAACTGCTGCGCAAGCGGTACGCCTCCGCCCCCGTCATACCTGCCCCAGAACCCTGGCAGCCCGTTTTTGCCCACAGGACCCCCATCGGGGGCCTGCTCGGCATCGGCTTCGCCGTCCATCCCGGCAACGGACACGACCTCGTCATGGTTGTGTCGAGCAGCGGCCACGGGCTCTTCGACGCGGTCACCGGCGAGAAGATCGCGCGCGACCGGGATCCCGACCCCGAGACAAGCAATCCTGACGCCCACCCGGACCTCGCCTGCCCCGGACTCGGCCCGGTCGCAGGCACCCAGGTTCACATTGCCGGCCTCTTCGGTGGCGGTCTGCACAGCACCACACCGGACGGATGGTCCCTTGATGTCGTCAGCCCCGAGTGGCCCCACGACCGCGTCATCCTCTCCGCGGACGGCGGGATCCACCGAGGCCCGGCAGGAGGGACGTGGTGGCACATCTTCCACTCCGACTACTCACAACTCCGCACCGTCGGATTCTCCCCCTCGGGCCGAACCCTGGCCGTCGCCACCAGTAGCGACCTCACTCTCTGGGCCCGCGAGCGGCTGCACTTCGACGACTAAGCGGACGTAGGACACCGGGGCTAAGAGCAGCCGTGAAGCGAGCGCATCTCGGATTCCCGGCGATATGTTGTCAGTGGCTGAAGGCACACTGCTCGCATGGATCACTCTTCACGCACTGTGTCCCGTTCAAACACGAAGTCTTCGGGCTGGGTAGAGTCCTTGGGAGGCCCGCTTGTTGCCGTCCCCGTGTCCGTTTTGACGGAATGGGGTGGCTGTTCGGAGAACTGGGGCGAGGAATCAGCCCCCTTGGAGGACTACGACCGCGCTTGCGCCGTCGAGGGCTGGGCCGGACTGCTTGATGTCGGCCGGAGTGGTGCCCAGGCCCTGGTCCTCGCCGACGAGCCCGCCACCACCCGCTACTTGCCCGAGCAGCGGGTGTTCGTGCGCTGGTTGGCCTCGGGCTCGGAAAGCGAGCTGCTTGCCGCGGCGCAGGCCGTCCTGGCCGATCCCGGCATCGAGTGGGAAGACGTCGGCATCTGGGAGACCGACGGGCCGGCCGTGCTCATGGACGCCACCACGCCGGGAGCCGAACTCAACGAGGAGTACCCGGACGGCGGCCTGCCCGAGCAGGCTCCGGTTGCTCTGCCAGCTGGCCGGTGGCGAGTCCGTACGGGTTACGCAAAGAGCGAATTCGCCTCGGTCGGTGTCGTCCAGTTGCTGCCCGAAACTCCGTACTGAGCGGCGACGAGAGGCAGCACTCGGGCGCGATCGGTGAGCGAGAGCCTGGGAGGCAGGTCCGCCGCCTCCGTCTCGATCATGTTCTGCGTGCTCCAGAACTGGCCCGTCACGCAGAGCGGTACCGTGTGCAGGAGTGGCTGCTTTGAACGCTCCGGTGGAACCGAGGAGTTGAGCGCTGTGCAGGACCTGGCACCAAACGAGGGTCTGGAACGGCTGTTCCGCGAAACGGGGTGGTCGTTGCGGCAGATGGCGCAGGCAGTGAACCGGCTGGGTACCGAGCGCGGTACGCCACTCAAGTACCGGGAACCGTCGGTGCACCAGTGGCTGGCCGGGCACCTGCCGAAGGAGGAAGTACGGCCGCTGGTCCTGGAAGCACTGGCACGGAGACTGGGGCGCCCGGTGTCGTACGGGGAAGCGGGGTTCCCGTCGCCGACGGAGGAAACCGGGGTTCGCCAAGGTACAGCGGAAGGGCTCATCGGACTCGGCCGGCAGGACATGGATCCGTCCCGGCGGGGAGTGCTGGGGGCCGGGCTGTTCTCGGTGGCACTGACGGTGCCGGGGTGGCCGGACGTGGTGGGGCGGATGGAGGCGGTCCAGTCCGGCAGTGTTACCCGTATCGGAATGTCCGAGGTCGACATGGTCGTCTCGATGACGGAACGGGTCTCGGAGCTGGACGACCAGTTCGGGGGCCGGCACGCGCGGCCCATGGCAGCGGCGTTCTTGGTGAACACGGTGGGCCCGTATCTGCGGGCAGACGCGCCGGAGAATGTGCGCAGGGCCATGATGTCGGCCGCGTCGGATCTGTGCTATCTCACCGGATACATGGCAGTGGACGAAGGCTTGCACGGGCTCGCGCAGCGGTACTACGTCAAGGCCCTTGAGCTGGCTGGGGCTTCGGAGGACCACCTGACCTACTGCACGACGCTGCGAGGGATGAGCGTGCAGGCCGTGGACTTGGGGCACGGCAAGGACGCGATGCGGCTGGCAGACGCGGCAGCTGCGGCATCGCCGCAGGCGGGACCCCGGATGCGGGCGTTCCTGGCGGGACAACAGGCACATGCGGCGGCGCAGTTGGGGAGCCGCGGGGAGGCACTGAGTTATCTGCGGGAGGCCGAGGCAGCCATGGAGAAGGCCGAATCCCGAGAGAAGACCTTTGGTTCGTACGATCCAGCGGCCTTGAGCTATCACACCAGTCAAGTCCGCTACGAAATGGGCGACATGCGCGGCGCCGTTGAGGCCATGCAGCAGTCCGATCGGTTGCGCTATGCCGTCTACCGACGTACGCGGGTAAAAGAACGTGCGATCCTCGCGGAACGCCAACTCGCCATCGGTCACCTTGAGGCAGCATGCGCTACATGGGGCTTGGCCTTGGACGACTATCCAGCGGTCCAGTCCGGACGCGTGGACCAACGGATGCGGACCATGTTCCAGCTCATCAAACCGCACCAGGGCAACCAGGCTGCCCGAGACCTCTACGAGCGCGCCCGTCCCCTGGTCCGAACCGGCGCATGAGCATAGCAGCGGGCCCGGCCTGACGGATCAGACCGGGCCCAGTGATTGCAACCTCAGTACTCCTACCTGTCAGAGGAGGTCGCCGAGACGATTCCCCTCATCGGGATGAGAAATGCCATTCCCTCTTGTTCAGCACGCATCGCGACATCGCGGAACAGCTGCTTCTCGTTCGATTCACCGATGTCCGACAGGAGATCAATGTCGCGCACTTGTTGTGCGTAGTGCGACATAAGCCTGTCCCATGAAACCAACCCTTCATGCTCCCCTTGGTCGGCTTCCCCTTCTGCCCACACTCTGTCGACCTCAAGGGCACCGATCATGGCGTTAAACGCGTCAGCTCGGGACCCTTCCCGATAGGCGCTCAAAGCCAGGGTTGCGGCAGTGATCGACTCTGCAGCCAATGCTTCGGGCAGGAGGAATTCGTCGGCTTCATTGATCAGGTGAAGCTCTGATTGTGCGCTATTGATCGCATCTTCGATCCTGGGGGTCAACTGGACGGCAGATGCCCCAGGCCTGGCTCGGAGGACCCTCCAGGCTCCGACAAGCGCGTCATGAACCAGACCGTGTCCTCGCAGCTTGGGGTGCGCCTCACTGTATGCCTGATAGACAGGAAGAGTGCGATGGGCTGCGGCCAGCGAGAGAGCGAAAACTCGCTCAAGAGGAAGCTCCTGGCAGGCTGCCTCGACCCGGTCGATCTGTTCTTGAGTGAGCACTTACTTACCTTCCGGCGCCATCGGGATCCGGAACTACTTTCCCGGAACCCATAGAGCTGTTCTTGGACTCGTGATTGTCACCGTCAAACACCCTAGAAGCCGTGCCGGAATGAAATCTGGTGGGACTTCTGGCGATCTCGGCTAACAATCGGGCAATGGAGACCCGAGCCTATCTCGATGAACCCTTGCAAGAGCACCCTCTTCGATACCGATTTTCCCTTCATCGGCATGACAGAGGAGAGCAGCTCTCATGGAGGAATAATCAACGTGCGGCGGCACGTCGATTGCCCACAAGCAGCCTGTCGTATCAATCTCCCAGGAACAATCAAAGCTGCAGAGCATGGCTTCAACTGTGCCCCTCGCGTCGTCATCATGAATAATGATTCGAACCGTCGAGTGCCCGGCCTCCGACACGAACTCCTCGAACACGAACTCTCTGCGCTCGTGATCAGCTTTGACTCGCACAACGTCCCCGTAGGCGATCCCCTTCACGTAGAAGGGAGTGTTGCGAATCTGGACTTCCATCTGCACGGACGTCTTCCCAGTCCAGAGCCGCTCCGAGGAGGCGCGGGCCCAATCTGCAGTCTCGTCAGGGAGGTCGAAGACTACCTGGTACAGCCTCTCAGGCTTACCCGTCGGCACCGACTCACCGCCGCTAGGGTTCGAGGAAGCCCCTGAGCTCATTGTCCCAATCTTCCATGGTCTTGGTGAACTTATCCCTGTCGCACTGGCGACAGGCCGCAGCACCGTTATGTGTGCCATCATTCTCCCACTCAGCACCACCACCATCGCACAGAGGCGGCTCGCCAGCCGCTACGGGAATATCCGGGCAACGATGTGACGAGCAACCTGAGGCCTCCGGGAGCGCTCTCAGACAGGGCATCGCCGACCTCTTCACCAAGCGGGAAACCACCATAATCTCGGCCAGACTTGCCGGGCCTTCATACACCTGGGCCAGCTTGTCCAGCGGAAAAATGAGAGCAGCTTCCAGATACCCAGAGCGGCGCTGCTGCCCGCAGCCGTCGACATCCAAACACCGGGCACTCTGCTCATCTTCGACTGAGGTCAAGCACCATCACGTCATGCAGGTCCGCACCTGCCCATGGGCGCGCTTCCCCGACATTGCGGTACCCCCATGCCCGGTAAGCAGCCGATGCCGCCGTGCTCCCCGGGTGGACGTTGAGCAGCACGCGCTCGGCCTCAATGTCGTGGAGCAGTATCTCGTGCAGTCGGCTCGCAATCCCCTGCCGACGCCACGGTCCCCGTACGGCGAGTTCCATGAGCCCGAAGGTGCGGTGTCCATCCTCACGTCGCATGTCTTCCGGTACGGGCTCGGTCAGTTGGTCCCACCAGCCCGTGTTGGGGCCGAGCGGGTAGCCGTACGCCATGCCGACGGGTTCACCGTTCTCGTCACGGGCCAAGGCAGCACGGAAGGTCGCTTTGCGGGTCTGGGACCGAAAGCGGCGGAAGGTAGCCGCAACGTCGTCCGCAGTCTCGTTGTACGGCGGTTCCGCGAACGCGTCGGCATAGATCAGCCGCAACGCCTCCTCGGCTCGCGCAGCGGCAGGCCCGTCCATGCGCTCAATGGTGATGGCCCCTTGTTCTGTCACGTGACGCTCCCTCGCATGCGCTCCCCGCATTCGCGGGCAATAGCGCTGTCGATGCCGCCGACGGCCCGCTGAAACCCTCGGATCCTGTCCAGGAGCCGCGGTGAGGCGATACTGCCGCACGCATCGAGAACGGCGGCCATCTCCGCACACGCCTCTTCGACTTCCCCGGCCTCAAGGAGTACCTGAGCCAGCTTTACACGGTACGAGGCGCTGTTGCGGGCAAGGTCCCCGCTCATGGCACGCACTGCGGCCCGCAGGAAGGGAACGGCACGTTTGGGCTGCTCGGCCCGCACGTACATTTCCGCCGTCGCGTAGTCGACCTCGAACGGACCCACGAAGCGGGCCCACTTGGGCACCTCGCTGTCCGTATCTGCACATCCCTGGTGGTTGACGGCCCGGCTCAGGGCTCGGCGCGCCCCGGACAGGTCTCCCGCATGAGTGGCCACGTTGGCATCCCGCAGCGCGATCACGAGGTGCACCGTATGCCCGGCGCCGGCACCCACGGCGAGTCGGTAAGCATGCTCGACCGCGCTCACGGCCTCCCAGACCCGTTCTGCCTTGATGGCGAGCAGTACGAGCGTTTCCAGCACGGAGACCTGGAGCAGCGGGTCGTCCACGAGCTGTGCCGCTGCAAGAGCTTCCATGCAGGCAGCCCGCCCCTGGCCGATCCGTCCGCCGTCGTAGCCGTACCACGCCCGATGGCCGTGCAGCTCGGCGAGCATCGTTTGCAGCTCACGGCCGATGCGGCTGGTGTACGAAGCGGCGGTAAGGGCGCCCGTGATCTCCCTCTCGATACGGTCCGCCTGCATCATGGCCGGCATGCTGCCGACCGTGTGGTCCGTCCGGTACAGGCCATCAAGCCTTACGCGCAGGCACGCGACGTCGGCCGATCCGAACCTCGGACCCGGCCGAGCGGGAACAATGGCTTCCGCCGCGAGGATCCCAGCGTCGGCGACGAACGTCCTCCGCCTCACCTCTCCAGGGTCGCTGATCGGCGCCGACACGGTCAGGCGATGAGGAGGGACGTCAAAGCCCATCTCAGCGAGCGGTACGCCGAACATGGCTTCCAGAACCACTTGTTGGCCCGGGTGAGGAAGTGGCGGGGGATCCTCACGTTCCCAACGGCGGAGCTGCCGCACGCTGATGGTGGCGTCGGTGCCGAGGCGAGCGGCTTCCTCGGCGAACGCATCCACGAAGGTCTCCTGCGTGTGTCCGGCAGCCTTCCGTAACTGCGCCAGCTCCTTCATGGCTCCGCCTGTCATGCGCTTCCCCTCGCACCGGTCGTCTTGCTCCCTCACCGTAGCCACATGGCTTCCATGGCGCGTGGAAACGTCCTCACAAACGTCCGGTCCGCTGACCGTCACAGTGCCCGTCCACACGGTGCACTGGGTGACGCACCACGCCACGTCACGGCTCGATGGGTGCAGGTACCGCAAGGAGGTAACTGGTGGGTGAGGAACGCCCCGCCGCATTCACGGTGGACCAGGCCGGTACGGCCCGATGGGTGCCCGCGCCCGAGACGCTGGTCGTTGACACCTCATGTGGCTGTGTAGGCACGGCAATTGCCTGGGACGGAGAACAGCTACGGGTCATCTTGAAGCCGCTCGACGGCGGCGACGTATGGCACACCACTACATATCGCCCCGCCAACCGGACCGACCATCTCAGGGCCCGCGTCTCGATGCTCAACCACAGGGGGGACTACACGTGTTGAAGCCCCTGCCCCCTGTTCAGCATGTCAGCGGCCCGCCTGCCTACCCCACGCAGGACGAGTGCGGTATCTGCGGCCAGTTCCGGAGCGCCATCAACGGGGCCGTCGGGCGCGTCCAGTGGGCCAGAGTCACCGGGGCGCACGCTGAACTCCATGCGGCCTTGAAGCAAGAGGCGGAGTATCGGAAGGGGTGGGTTGGCCACCTTGCGCGTATCCCGCACAAAGAGGAGTGAGTCCTCAGCCCGGATAGGGACTGCCTGGGGGCCGTAGAACCTGATGAGACAACCAAAAACGCCGGAGGCCAACCAAAAGGTTGGCCTCCGGCGCACCCTTGAACGAGACGCTCAGCGCGCGTCACTTGTCCAGGCGGATCTCATCCCTGAACGGGTCCATCAAATCCGGGCTCTGCGCCACGAGTTCCGACTCGAAGGCGTCCCAGCCGAATTCCTTGACATAGGCCGCCTCCGCCCTACTGATGGGAACCATCCAGACCATGACTGCCCTGTTTCCGGACTCCAGGTCCACAGCAGCGAAACCGTCGTCGTAGTAGACCGGAATCGCAGAGTAGAAGGCTTCGAGCTTGCTTCCAGGGATGATCGGCCCGAACGGTCCTACAACATCGCCCCTGAGCAATGCCCCATTCTGGAGAACACGCATGGCGAGTTGGTGGATGAGCGCAGGGAATGGCCCGTCCGAGTACTTGGAGTCAACCCCCAGCACCAGCTCCTGATAGTAGAGACGTTCCGAACCTTGCGCACTGCGCCCATGCTCACTCAGCCCGACCGTGGCGTAGGTATCAACCTCTGGCAGCACTCCGTTCTGGAAGAAGCCGATCTGGAACGGCATCGGTTGGGAATCAGGGTCAGCCGTCCAGCCCTTCACAATCGCACCGAGGCGATTCTCCATGTGCTCGATGAGCCTCATTCGTCAACCAAACCTAGCGTCATTGTTTCCTCCACTTCGGTTGCATGCAGCGCATTCGAGGCTGGTCCCTCTCTGGTATTCATCGATCACTTCCCTCCGTGTCACATTCGGCGAGAACTGTCGATTCGACCAGGACGGATTATGACTCACATCCCAATCCCGCTGTTGACCGGGCGTCCGTGGGGGAACCATGACCTCGCCAGCACAGTTCGGACCTTGTGTGGGGCAGAGGCGCCCGCCATTGGGGCCAACCTCTGCATTATTCCACGCCGCATCTTCAGTTGCCTTGCGGAAGTTTCCCCGGCTTGTCACCTGCCCCGTAGCATTGGTGCCCCGGAGCATCCCATCGCTGTCGAGCTGCCCTGGGTTCAGACGGCTCGGGTCCGAAGTGAATCGGCCAGCAGCATCTCGCGCCGGCCCACAGTTGTTGTGTACCAGGACCGGCGCCGCACCTGCCTGCACATAGTACGTGTGGATCCCGCCGACCGAGAGGTTGAACACCTGCTGGACTGCGGTCCAAGCTCGCGTCGCGGTGACCTTGACCCATGTGCCTGCTGAAGTGCGCAGTAGGGCGCCCGGTTTGATGTCGCTGGCCTTCACCCAGGTGTGCTGGTCTTCCACCCAGAAGGGGTGGCCCTCGGTGGCCGTGATGGTGTCCGTGGCGTTGCCCTTGTCACCGTCCGTGTCGATGGTGAGACGCACCAGGTGCTTCTCGCCGTTACCGACGATGACGTCTTCCACGGGTCGGGCTTCTGTCCTGCCTGTCGTGGGGTCGGTTGCGAGGACCTTCTCTCCGGGCTTGATGTCCTTGATCGGTTTGGCGGAGCCGTCGGCCATCACCACCAGGGTTTCGGGGGTGAAGCTGTTGATCTGGCAGACCGTTCCGACGGCTTCCTCAACCTTGTCGGCCGCCTTGCCGCTGCCAGCGACATGTTCCACCTTGCTGGCCATGCGTGCGGCTTTTGCTCCGCGGACGGCTCCGGTGGACCCGGGCACGAAGATGCTCGCGACTGTTGCCGCTGTCCAGAGGCATGCTTCGACGTCGCCCTTGGTGGCGCAGTTGATGGCGTCGTTGATGCCGGTGACTTCGGCGGTGAAGTCCCAGGCGGCCTTCAGGTACGGTGCCGCTGTCTGTGCGAATTCGGACACCGCGGTGATGGCGCTGTCGACGGCGGAGACCATCTTGGCGCTGACGTCGGCGACGATCTTCGTGACTTCGACGGCTGCCTTGGCGACGTCCTGGACGACCTGTTTGGTCTCCTGGACCACCAGGGCCGGGATGTGGACTGCTGCGGAGACAGCTGTCTTCATGCCGGCGTAGACCGGGCGCAGGGCCTTGGCCAGGACCGGTATCGGGTTGTGTGTGGCGATGTATTTCTTCGCGGCGCGGGCCTTGTCGCTGATGTACTGCTTGCTCTCGCGGTAGATCTGCGCTGCGGACTTGTAGACGCGGGTGGCCGCGTTGCGTACGTACCGGGCTCCGGACGAGACCTTGTTGCCGAGCCATCTGGCGCCGGACGAGACCTTGTGGGAGACCCAGTTCACCGCCGAGGAGACTTTCCTCGCGACGTAGTGATAGGCGGAAGAGACCTTTCTGGCGACGTAGTGGTAGGCCTGGGAGACCTTCTCCGCTACGTAGTGGTATGCGGACGCGACCTTCTCAGCCACGTAGTTGTAGGCCGACGTGACCTTCTCGGCCACGTAGTTGTAGCCGGATGAGACAGCACTGGTGACCGCGTGGTAGCCCGACGAGGCCGCCTGTGTGGTCTTCTTCCACGCCTTCTTGGCCAGACCGCGCAGACTCCAGTGCCCGGTCGGGTCCGTGTTGTCCATCGGATCCGCGCTGGCGTACGTGTAACGGTTTGCCTCCACCGAGGGCGTCGGGTCCAGCGTGTAGCTGTCCCGTGACGTGAACGCCCCCGTTCCCGAGTCGTACCAGCGGGCGGCCATGTTGACCTGCTGCGACTTCGGGTCGGTCCAGTCGCCCTGGTAGCCGATGGAGATCTGCTCACCAGCAGCCGCCGTCGTCTTGCCGAACGGGTCGAAGCCCACCGACGAAGCCAGCGACTTGGGGTCGGTGTCCTTCGCGTCGACCGTGCCGATGACGTCGCCGTGACGGTCGTCCATCGCCAGGCGCGTCGTGCCGCCCTGGGTGACGGAGATCAGCTCACCGGTCAGGCCGCGGCTGTAGACACCGCGCCCGTCCGTGACGACGTCGTCGCCCAGGCCCGAGTACGTGTGCTGCGTGCCGTCCCGGTCGGTCAGGCGCCCGAAGGCGTCGTACTCGTACGAGGTCTCGCCCTGCTTGGCCAGCTGCCCGAAGGCGTCGAAGCGGCTCTCCTCCACCAGACCGGAGGTCGAGGACGTCTTCCGGGTACCGCGCGGGGTGTAGGCGTACGTGGAATCCCCGTCCGACATCAACCGGTTACGGGCGTCGTACACCGCCTTGCGGTCGCCGGCCTGGACGCGGTTGCCGGAGTCGTCCCACCCGTAGGTGGTGGTCTTGCCGGCCTTGTCGGTCCAGGACGTCAGACGGCCCGCGTCGTCGTACGTGTACTTCTGCTCCCCGGCGTCCGCCGTGCCGGTCGTCTTCTTCGATTTCAGGCGGTCGTTGTCGTCGAAGCGGTACTCGGCCGTGGCCAGCACCGTCCCCGACACCACGGACTTGGTGACGTCCGAGGTCTGACGGCCCAGGTCGTCATAGCCGAAGCTGCGGCTGACGCCCGGCGAATCGATGCCCTCCAGGGCGCCTGTCTTGTCGTAGCGGTAGCTGAACAGCTGCTGCGACTGGGCGTCCTTGACGGACTTGAGCCTTCCCTTCTCGTAGCCGAACACAGCGGTGCCGGCGGCGTCGACGCGGGTGAGCAGGCGCCCGTCCTCGTCGTAGCCGAAGGCCGCGTCACCGGAGCCGCCGCGGGCCGAGGTCAGCAGACCACGGTCGTCGTACTCGTAGGTGTTCACACCCTTCGGCGCGGTCGCCGAGACGACACGGCCGTTGCCGTCGTACTCGTAGATGCGGTCCGGGGTCGAGACCTCCGCGCCGCTGCCCGTCTCACGCAGCAGCAGACCCGACGGGTCGTACGTACGCACCCGCTCGACCTTGCCCGGCTCACTCAGCCGGACCGGGTTACCCACAGCGTCGTACGACGTCGTCCACGTACGGTCAGCAGCCCCCGGGTACTCCTTCGTCACCGGCTCGACCACCGACTCGGGCAGGCCGAGGGTGTTGAAGGTGTAGCGGGTGGTGTTGCCGCGGCCGTCGGTGTAACGCGTGCGGTTGCCGTTCGCGTCGTAGCCGAAGGTCGTGGTGATGGTCTTGCCGGAGCTGACCGGCTCCACCTGCTGGACGAGCTGGTTCTGCGCGTCGAAGGTGAAGCCGACGCTCTTGCCCTTGGCGTCGGTGGAGGAGACGACGTTGCCCGCGAGGTCGTAGCGGAAGCTGCGGTCGCGCAGCGGGGTCTCGTCCTTGTCCAGCCACAGCTGGCCGGTCATCCGGCCCGCCTGGTCGTAGGTCTGCCGCACCTGACGGCCCAGGGCGTCGGTGTTGCTGATGACCCGGCCGGCCATGTCGTAACCGGTCGTGGTCTTCACTCCGGCCGGGTCCTCGGTGCCGGTCAACTGCCCCAGCGTGTCGTAGGAGTAGCGCGTGGTGTCACCGGACGGCGAGGTCTTCGCGACCATCCGGTCGGCGTCGTCGTAGGCGAAGCTGGACGTGAAGTACCGGGTCTGCCCGGACTTCCGCTCCACCTGCGTCGCCGTCGCCAGCCGGCCCAGACCGTCGTAGGTGCTCTCGGTACGCGCACCCGTCGGGTCCGTCACCGACAGCTCCTCGCCGGTACGGCTGTAGGTGTACGACCACACAGCCCCCGCGCCCGACGGCACGGCCTTGCCCGGCTCGGTCACCAGGCCCAGCAGCTTCGAAGTACGCGGCTCCTCCCGCTGCACCAGACGGCCCAGCTGGTCGTAACGGAAACGCTTGGTGTTGCCCAGCGCGTCGGTGACGGCGGTGATGCGGCCGCCCGCGTCGTACTCGTTGCGGCTGACCGGCGTGATCGGCTCACTGCCCCCCGGCGGGGTGTACGACGGTGACGTGGTCGTCGTCGGACGGCCCGTCTTGTCGAAGTCCACCGAGGACACACGGCCCTGCGGATCCTTGGACTGCGTCGCCTCGTCGAAAGTGTTGAAGCCGGTGAGCGTCGTCGGGCGCAGCTTGACCGGCTTGCCCGCGTCGCCCTCCTGCCCATTCTCCACGTCCGCCGCCGGCTCGGTCACCGAGATGCGGCGTCCCAGCGCGTCATAGGCGTACGTGGTCGTGAACGCCTCCGGATCCGCGCCTTCGGCGTTGCCGCGCGGCTCGGTCTCGGCGAGCAGCAGGCCGCGCTGGTCCCACTTGAAGGTGGTGGTCAGGCGCTGCTTGTTGTTGTGCGTGGTTTCGCTCAGCTCGCGGCCGACGGCGTCGTAGGTGTACTCGACGATCTCGGAATTGCTGCTGCTCCAGGTGATGTTGGAGCTACGGCCGGTGTGCACGACGCGCGTCACGTTGTCCGCGTCGTCGTAGCTGTAGCTGACCTTGCGGTCCAGCTTGCCCGGGTCGGTGGTGATGCTCTCCGTGCGGCCGGTCAGGTCGTAGCTGTACTCGGTGACGAGTGCGCCGTTGCCGGTCGTCTTGCGGATCACGTTGCCGAGCGCGTCGTACTCGTTGCGCTCCAGCTCGATGTCCCGCGTGGAGCCGTCCGCCTGGGGAACGTCCTCCATGCGCACGGACTTCGTCAGGCCGTCGTTGTAGTAGCTGATGGCGCGTGTACGCCCCATGGCGTCGGTGTGCTTCGTCAGCCGTCCGGCCAAGTCGTAGGCGTACGAGTCGGTCACGAGGACCTTCTCGTCGCCCGAGCCGTCCTTCGGTGCGTCCTGCGGATCGCCCTGCCAGTCGCGCACCCGCACCTCGGCGATGCTGTTGCGCGTGGTGTACGTGGTCTCGGTACGCGTGCCGTTGGGATCCACTTGCCAGACGCGGTTGCCCAGCACGTCGTAGCCGTAGCTGGTCTCGGCGCCCTCGGCGTCCGTCACCCGCACCGGCCGTGCCGAGTCGTCGAACTCGGTACGCGTCACGCGCGGCGCGTCGCCACCGGTGAGGTCGGTGACCTCCGAGCCCACCCGCAGACCGTCCTTGTCGTACTCGACGGCCGTGCGCTGGGTGTGCGTGGCACCGGTGACTTCGTTCTTCACCCCCGGCTTTGTCGTGGTGACGACCCGGTTGACGCCGTCGTAGGTGAAGGAGACCGTCACGCCCTGCGGCTGGGAGCCGCTGACGTCGGTCTCGGTCAGCTTCCGGCCGAGCCGGTCGTAGGTGTAGCGCGTGATCAGCCCCGCCGGGTCGGTGGTCTCGGCGAGGTCACCGTTGGCGAAGTACTGATAGCGGGTCGTCTTGCCCTTCGCGTCGGTCAGCGACGCGAGCATTCCGGCGGGCATGGTGCCCTGGCCACCGAAGGCGGGCTCGCTGCCGGTGGTGAAGGTCCGGACCGCCTTGCGGCCGTCCGGCGCCGTCTGCTCGACCAGCTCGCCCCGGGTGTCGTACGAGTACGTCGTCCGGTAGGCGTTGTCGGAGGCGTCCTTCGAGCGGGCGTCGCGGGACTCGGTCAGCTTGCCGTTGCGCGGGTCTACCGGGTTCTGCTCGTTGAAGTAGTAGGTGTAGTAGGTGGTCTGGCAGTCGCTGCGGCTCCGGCACGTCTTGCGCGAGGCGACGTTGCCCCGGTCGTCGTACGTCATGTCGAGGGCGTGACCGTTCTCGTCCACGACGTGGTTCTGCAGACCCTTGTCGTCGTAGCCGAAGCTGCGCACGCCCATGGCGTTGATCGCGCCACCGATGAATCCCGGGTCCGGGTACTCCGTCGGAGGCTGCCCGTTCCCGGTCGCGCCGCCCTCGAACAGGCCGCCTTCGACGCCCGGTTCCGGCGTGTGGGACGGCTTCGGTTTCTCCGTCTCCTTGGGCTTGTCGCGCAGCGGCGAGACGAAGCGGATGAGACGGCCGGCCAGCGGGTCGTAGTCGTAGAAGGAGGAGCGGTCCTTGGGGTCCGTCACCTCGACGGACCGGATCAGGTCCTTGCCGAACATCGCGGTGAGCGGAACGCCCAGCTTCCACTGACCGCCGTTGACGTCGGTCAGCTTGCTGACGCGGTCGACGTTCGTGTCGTACGTGACCTCGACGGCCTTGCGTCCGGCGGGAGTCGTGATCCTGGTGAGCTGGTCGGCCTGGTCCCGTGCGGTGAACAGCGACCGAGCGGCGGCACCGCCCAGCGGCTTGTGGTAGACCGCGACCTCGTCGATGTCGCCCTTGAAGTAGGAGGGACCCTTGGCCGGCGGGGAGGGCCAGTCGTACGCCCAGCCCGCGCCGATCTCGGCGTAGCGCTGGATGCTGTGGTCGATCGGGCCTTCCAGCGTGCCGACGTCGTTGCCGTCGACGAACAGGGTCTGGCGCACCCCGTCGGAGCTGAGCACCACGTGATGCCACTGACCGTCGTTGACCGCCCTGCCGGTCGTGATGGGGGTGATGCCCCGGACCATGCGGAACTGGCCGCGCAGCTTGCCGTCCGCGCCGATGTACAGCACGGGGGCACTGGTGCCGTCGTTGCTGTCGTTGTGCTTGTCGGAGCGGTAGTTCAGCAGCACACCGTTGCCGGTGGTACGGAACCACATGCTGACCGCGAGGCTGCGCTGGAGGTTCAGCAGGTTCTCGGGCAGGTCCACGCGCGAGGAACTGCCGTTGAAGGTGGCCGCGTTGTCCGTGGCTCCGCTGAGCGGACCGGAGGAGCCGTGGCTCACGTCCACGTAGCGGGCCTGGTCCTTGCCCTGGTTGACCGTGACCTGGCTGACGGCGTCCTCACCGGAGTCCTCGCCGAAGCGCCAGTAGGCGTACGGGCCGGAGTCCAGGGCCACGCTGCGGTAGTGCGAACCGGTCGCGTACTCGTAGGTGGTGCAGGTCTTCTCCGGCGAGCAGACCTTCGTGAGCTTGTTGCCCTCGTACTCGTACGTCCACGTCAGTGGCGACGTACGCAGCGGGTCCGTACCGACCGTGCTGATGTGACCGCCCGACCAGCGGAAGAACAGGCTGCGCCTGCTGGTGTCATTGCTGATCTGGACGAGCTTGCCGCCCGCGTAGGTGAAGGTCTGCGTCAGCCCGCTCGCGTCGGTGATCCTGACCAGTCGGCCGTCGGCGCGGAACGTGTAGCGCACGCCGTTCTTGTCGGTGAGCTCCCACCCGCCGTCCTTGGCAGCGGTGAACACGGCGTCGCGGCCCTGGGGCGGAGCGAAGGAGCCGTCGGGGTTGCGGCCGAACCGCACCTGCTGCCCGTCGGGATAGGTGACCACGACGTTGCCGGTGCCGTCGTCGTCGGGCGTGACCCGCATGTCGAGGCGTGAGGCCCAGCCGGCGCCGAAGACGTGGTCGGTGCTCGGGTCGAGACTGTTGTACGTGCGGCTGATCGTCAGGTCCGGGCCGACCGTGGGCACCGAGGCGTCGACGGCCGAGCTGGCGAAGTTGCCTACCTGCGGGTCGAAGGGCTTGTCCGACGAGCCGTACGGGGAACCCGCGAGATGCGAGGTGATGACCGGCTGCGGGACCCCTGTCAGCAGGGTGGTGTAGGGAAGCTCCGGGCTGGTGGCGGCGTTGTCCTTGCTCCAGGGACGCCACAGGTACGTCTTGGACCACGAGAGCTTGCCGGCGGGCACGACCCAACTGCGGTCCGGGGACCAGTCGGAGAAGAAGCAGTCCTTCGGCTTGTTGCCCTTGTCGGCCTCGCAGACCTCGTAGCGGTACTGCAGCTTCTGGCCGGTGCTGTCCAGGTCCCGGGCGTTCGCCCACAGTTCGGGCGAGAGCGTCTGGGACTGGTAGCCGTTGGCCGGATACAGCGAGTCGACGACCGGCGGGATGGCCAGCACGTCCAGCGCGAGTCGCGCCGGCGGGACGCCTTCATCGGTGAAGAAGGCAACGTTCTTGCGGGCCATGGAGAAGTCGAAGTAGTACTGGCCCGGCTCCGTCCTCTGGATCACCGCGTCGAGCGTGACGCTGGCCCCGCGAGGAACGTCGTTGGGCAGCTGCGCGGCAATCGTCTGCTGGACGTAGCTGCCGTTTCGGTAGGCCCGGTAGGCCAGTACGTACGTGCTCGGGGTCCAGGTCTCGGCACCCAGGTTGGTGACCTTGATCCTGATCTTGCCGTCCTGACCCCGGCTGACCGGCGGCTCCGGGAGGGCACGCTCGATGGAGTACTTGGCGTCGTACGGGGTGTGCGTCACGTACAGCGACGGCGGGTTGGCGCTGCTGGTGCTGGAGAACTTCTTCCAGTTCAGCGATTCGGATTCCGACCCGCGCAGGGTGAGACCGTAGTTGGGACGGTTTCCGTTGGCCCAGTCCTCGATCAGGTCGCGGCCCTTGGTGCCCAGGTCAATGGCCTCCCAGGCCGCCGGGCAGGCCGAGCTGGACTGGCCTTCGGCTATCCAGCCGTGCGCGAAGGACGAACCGGCGATCTTGTCCCCGTACTTGGGGCCGGGGTAGGTGTGCCCCTTGCCGGGCGTCCACGGTTCGGTGACCGGGTGGACGTTGACCTCACGCGGGCGGCAGGAGGCCGACCAGTAGTTCAGTACGGTGAGGGACGCGCCGAAGATCTTGTGGTTGCGCAGCTTCGAGGCGACGTTCGGGAACGTCAGATAGCTCGCGGCCTGGCTGGTCTTCCCGTCTCGGACCGAGCCCAGTTTGAGGGTGTCCTCCGACGCCGAACTCCAGTTGTTGCTGCCGGACTTCTCGACGTACATGCTGGACGAGGCGCTGATGGGCTCGACCATGGGCGGGTCGACGCGGACCGGGAAGCTGCGCTCCGGCGAGGAGAGCCAATCGCCGTCGAGCTCCACGCGCAGCGCCTGGCCGCCGTTGTGCTCGACGATCCGGTAGTCGACCTTCGTGGATATCGCGCCGTCGCCCGTTTCGGGGTCGGTCTTGGAGTCCTCCATGTACCCGTGCGGGATGCGGACGCGTTCCTTGCCGTCGGCGTCCTTGAGGATCACGTCGCCGTTGTCGACGGACGCCGTCAGTCCCTTGCTCCGCAGGGGGAAGGTCCAGGTGCGCGGGGCGTTCGCCGAGCGCAGCACCATGACCTCCTTGAGACCGCCGGGCCTGGATATCAGCTCCAGGTCGGCGTCCTTGAGGACGTCGGGGTAGGTGACGGCGGAAGGATTCTTCTCGTCGACCCGGCCGGACGAGGCCTGCGCCCCCTCCAGCCCGAAGGACACCTCGTGGTCGCCGTCGACGACGAGACGGGCCAGGTCTGCGCTGTCCGCCCTGGCCGCGAGGTTGATGCCGAGGCTGTCGGCGGCATTGCGCCAGCCGCTCGCGCCCTTGTCGTTGTTCGGGACGAGGCGGGCGTCAATGGGCTGCCAGGTGCCGTCGGGCAGCTGGAAGTTGAGCCGCTCCTTGGAGAACTGGGTGGTCTGGGAGCCGTCCTTGTTGGTGTAGGTACGCTCGAACTCGCCCCGCTTGTCGGCTGCTTCGCTGCTGCTCTTCGGGTCGTAGCCCTTGATGTCCTTGGCGGGGCCTTCCTCGACCCTGGCCTCGTTGCGGGCGGTCGGGGTGGGCACCTTCGGGTGCTCCACGGCGTACTTGCCATGGAGCGTCTGCGGGCCGTCGGCCTTGACGGGGTCGGGTGAGCCGTCGAGATGGTCCCGCCCGGCCGCGCTGCCCCATCGCTGACCGTCGGGGCGCTTCGTGTGCCCCTTGACACCGGGGAGTTCGGGACCGGAGTCGGGCCGTTGAACGGCCTCGGAGGGCGCAGCGCCGGCGAACACCAGCATGGCTGCGGTCAGAGCAACGGCCCGGCTCAGGCCGGGCCGTTGACTGAAGAAGGAGCGGTGTCTGAAACCACCGCGGCGGCGTCGCGCACCGGGACCGGCGCGCCTACTGCCAGGATACACGGAAAAATCCACCCATCCTTGAGCTTAAAGAACGAAACCCCTGCAAATGGGCAGGGGTTACCACAGATAGCCACGACCACAGAGATGGCGGGCATAGGTTGATGTTGTATCCGAATAAAGATCGACATTGCAAGAGGTTGGGGTGCTCATGGTCAGTCAATAAGTCGATCTATTGCTGTGCGTTACCATCACGGGGAAATACGGGCAAAATGCCAATTTTGCCCTAGACGTTGAGTGACGATGGGTCAACAGTCGGACAGTTGATGGCAAAGCGTGTGGTTACATGCCTGTCGCCCGGCTGCTCGGCCGGGCCTCGGGCCAGTTCTGCGGTCCGTGTCGCAGCGTCAAGAAAGCGCCCCACATGCCGAAGAGCCGTTCTCGCTTGTCCGCCTACCGCGCGGCGTCCCTGACCATCGCCGCCATCACGGCCCTGCCCCTGGGACTGGCGAGCGCCCCCGTCGCGGCCGCCGACGCGATACCGGCGACGCCCGCCCCCTCGCCACAGGTGAGTTGCGACCCCCGGACCGCCATGTACGGCGCGACACAGGACCACCTGCTCAGATACTTCGCCCATGCCGACGCGAGCAACGGCACCTTCAACTGGCCCGTTATCGACAAGCAGATCGACAAGGGCGGTTGGGGCGCTCCGCGCCTCACCCTCGGCGGCCCCAGCGGCTGGGTGTACAGCATCGGTGGCGACGGAATCCTGTCCCGCAGCCGTTACGAACCGGACACCGACCGTTGGACGACGGTGGGTCAGAAGATGGACACCGGCTGGGGCGACTACCTCGTAGACTCCCGGCGCAACCGCATCACCGTCGACGAACGCGGCAATGTCCTCGCCATTCACGACGACGGCACCCTGCGGCTCTACAGCTACGACCAGAAGACCGGGGCGCCCCTGCCCGACCGAGGCCGCATCGTCTCCGGAGGCTTCGGCTCGTACGACATCCTGGTCTCAGCCGGGGACGGGCTGCTGTTCGCCCGCAAGGGCAACGACCTCTATCGCTTCCGCTACGACATCGACCGCCAGCAGTGGCTGGACATGAGCGCCCTCGCCTGGTCCGGAGGCTGGCAGGACACACAGGAACTCCGTTCGGCCGGTGGCGGGACCCTGTACGCCCGGCAGAAGGACGGCAGTCTCTACTGGTACCGCTACGACGTCAACGCCGAGGCCTGGGTCGACACCAAACCCCGTAAGGCAGGGTGGAACTTCCAGTCGTACAACGGGATTTCACTGCGCACGGACGCCTGCACGACCCCGGCTCAGAGCCCGTCGCCTCTGCTCCCCGCGCGTCCGCACATCCCCGCCGCGCTGCGGCAGGGCAGCGACAAGCTCATCCAGCAGTTCTACGTCGACGAACGCGGCTGGCTCATCCAGGGTCTGCAACGCGACATCAACGACCTCGGCACCGTGATGTACAGCGTCGTGCCCGGAGCACAGGACCTGGTCGACCAGCCCGTCATCACCGAACAGGTGGACGGGACCCCGCTGGCCTTCGTCCTGGGCAAGGACGGCCACGTCTACATGACGAAGCGGCAGCCGGGCGCCGTCTGGAGTCCGCTCGTGGACCTCGGCGGCAACTTCACCGCCGCTCCGACGGTCGTGCGCAATTCCAACGGCATCGTGGCGGTGCACGCCTTCGACCGGGAGGGCAGGCTCTGGTACCTCAACCAGCGTGCCGCCAACAGCGAGGACTTCATCCCGTGGCGTACCCGGTACGCGGACTCCTCCATCCCCTCCGGTTACGAGCAGGCGACATTCGCCGGCGTGAGCCAGGCGACCGTTGTGGACGGTGAGAGCGCCCGTCCGTTCGTCCTCGGCATCGACAAACAGGGCCGTCTCGGCATGAACCGCGCCGACGACACGCGCGACGGCTGGTGGGTGTGGGGCGTTTCGGACGTCACGGGCCTGAGCGGCACCCCTGTCGCCGCCCGAGCGGCCGACGGCAAGATCATGGCCTTCGCCCGGAACAAGGACGGCCAGATCTGGGCCGCCAAGGAGTCCAACCGTCCGTACTCCGACGGAAAGTTGACGCTCAACGGATTCTTCGGCGACGGCACCGTGATCCCGGGGGTGAAGACGGACGGGTCTCCTGCGGTCGCCGTCAACAAGGACAAGTCCCTCGGTGTCCTCGTCCGTGATGAAAAGGGCTACATCCGCTACTCCACCCAGCGCGCCGACGGCTCCTTCGGTGGCTGGAGCCTCGTCTGGTCCGGCAAGTCGAGCACCGACCCCTCGGTGGTGCAGCTCGCGGACGGTCGCTGGGGAGTCTTCTTCATCGACAACGACGGAGTGGAGCGCATGTACACGCTCACGCCCGCGAATGCCGCACCGGCCGCACCGAACACCAGGGTCAAGCGGAGTGCCGAGCCCCAGTCGCTGTTCGTCGGTGGCCCGACGGCACGACCGGGTTCGGGCAAGCCGAGTGCGCCGACCGACAAGTAAGGCTTGCACCGAAGGGCGTTGACGTCCGCCATGGGCGAGCGGCCGGGGCACACACCCCGGCCGCCCGCCCATGCGGCCCGATCAGTCCTCCAGCACCCGCCACCGGTCGTCGACACGCTCCACGACCACAGTGCTCTTCTGCGCGGCACTGCCACCAGAACTCACCTCGACGCGAGCGGTCTTGCCCTCGACCTGGGCATCGCCGACGTCGATGCCCGCGACCCGCTCACGGTCCTTGCCGCTCAACCGCTTTCCCACCTGGGTGCGCATGGCCCCCGGGCAACCGCCCTCCGCCTGCGCCATGGAGGCGGTGACCCGTGGGTGCAGGAGCTTGCATGCCTCGTCCATGTCCCCGTCGGCGAGAGCGTCGATGTACGCGATGACGATCTTGCGCGCGCCCTTTTCGCCCGGCTGAGCACCGGGGTCCTGGAACCACAACAGGTATGTTCCTGTGGTGACTGCCGCCGCGAGCACCGCTGCTGAGGCCGCCAGTGTCACGAGACGCCGACGCGGCGAAGCCCACAGCAAGGAGCCGAGGCGTCGTATGCCCTGGGCTGTGCGTTGTCTGTTTGTCATCGTCTGCCCTGCATGAGGGAACTCCAACTGGTCCGGCACACTTTCCTCTCCTTTTTGCACTACTGAGCCGAGCAAGTTTGACACGTTGCTCAGCCTTTGGGCTCCTCGGTCACGGTGCCGTCGGGAGAGGCCCTCATGTCATTGGCGCGTCCGACAGCGGCTACGTCGCTGTCGGACGCGCCGCCGGGTGCCAGTGATCCGATGCGGGGTGAGGACCAGCACTGGTTACGGTGGTCGAGCCGGTGACGAAGGAGTACCCGGGGGCTGCCGACCGTACGTGGACGACGTCGTACGACGCTGTCGGCAACCCGGTCCGGCTGAGTGAGCCGGGCAAGGTCGAGCGGGTGCGTACGTATGACCCGTCGGGTCTGCTGCTGCGTGAGACGGGCAAGGGCGCGGAGGTCTCGACTCCGGACCGTGTCTACGAGTACGACGGCAATGGCCGTGTCGTGTCGGCGACCGCGCCGAAGGGCGTGAACACCTATGACTACGACGACCGCGGTCTGCTGACCTCGGCCCGTGGCGGCTCCGGTGACGCGGCCTTCGGCTACGACGAGGACGGGCGCCTGCTCACCCGCGTCGATGCCGCCGGCACGGCTGTGTTCGGCTACGAGAAGGGGAGGCTCAAGTCCGTCAAGGACGCGCAGTCGCAGCAGCTGTTCAGCTACCGCTACGACAGGACGGGCGCCCTGGAGGGCATCGATTCGCCGGGGGTGAGCCGGAGTTTCGGCTATGACGACCTGGGCCGTCAGACCTCGGACGTCACCAAGTCCGTGGTGTCGGGGACGGTGCTGGCCACGGCCGAGTACGGCTTCGACGACAACGACCGTCTGATATCGAAGAAGACGACGGGCACGGCGGATGCCGGGGAGCAGAAGTACGGCTACGACGACGCGGGCCGTCTGACGTCCTGGACCGACAAGGCCTGGAATCAATGGCGGTGGCGGCATGCCGTCAAGCTGGACGCTGCGAGAGGGAGAGGAGTTTGTTCAGGCTGCCGGGCACGCGGAAGAAGGAATCCTCAACAGCTTGGGGCCCAATGAACATGCTGTCTTTGGTGCAGCGTCTCGGAACTTCTGCGTTGCCATCTGTTCACCCATGCTGAATGTGCGTGGCGTGCAATTGGGAGGTGCGGGATTGCGTGGCCATGCCGCACAGAACTCCCCATTCACAACTTTCTGGGCCACAGGAGGCTAGATGAACATGGAGATTCCGCCTGAACTTCGCGCCATCTCGACTGCCTCGCCTCAGGGCCTGACATTGATCTGCGCTGCGGCTGCAGAACGAGGGGCTGCCTTCTGTCGCACTCTCGGCGCTCAGGAGGACCTTGCCTGGGTGGAACGGTCACTTGAGCTGGCTTGGGCGGTAGCCGCTGGTGAGCCGGTACAGGACGAGTGCGCCGAGGCGTTGGATGAGCTGGACTTGGAATCTGGGTGCGACGAGGATGACCCCTCCAGCCCAGATTTCTACGTGGCTCAATCCGTAGCATTGGTCGGAAACGCACTCGCCGTATCGCTACACCCTTCCGCAGCGAAGGCCGAGATGTCCGTTAACACGCTGAAGACTCTGTTCTCGATGCTTGACTTCAAGCTGGGGGGCGAACGGACTGTGATCATCAGGTTCGGGGAGGCCACTCCTCCACCGGGGGTCCTCACGAGAAGAGAAATCGACGCTGAATGGGAAAATATTTGGCAACTGACTCAGCGGGATGAAGCTACCGTCCCTCACGAGGCAGTGGTCCAGGCTCGGGAATCTGCACGAGCATTTTCCGGGAGAGCGGCAGAAGCCATCACGGAAGTCGCTGAACTCAGTAACTGGGACGTCCCTGTGACTCGGTGAAGCATGGGAGCGCCCAGCGCGGGGGCTCCCACGCCGCAATGGGCCCGACCTGATCCTTCAGTTCGGGCCCATTGCCCTGCTCACACGCAGGCTCGGGCAATCGGGGGGGCTCATAGAGTTGGGAGTCAGGGTGGTGAGGGCGTTGCGGAGCTGGACGGTGACGTGGGGCGGGACGGGTTCGCGTTCGCGGGCGCGGCGGATGGCGTCCTGGAGGGGGTGAGGTCGCCAGGGCGGGGAATGGGGGTGGGGTTGGGCATGGTGTCTCCCTCCAGGCAAGCGTGGAGAGTTCGGATGCGTGGAGAACTCGGATCGGCGCCTCAAGCGATGGGGCTGTAGCTGCCGGTGCCGCGCGGTGCGAGTTCGAACCAGAGCATCTTTCCGCTGGTGCTGCCGAAGAGTTCGGGGTCGAAGGTGTAGCTGCCCCAGTTGCTGGCGCAGAGGCGGATGAGGGTCAGTCCGCGTCCGTTGTCGGCCTCCCGGTCGATGGTCCGTGGTGGCCCGTTGAAGAGTGGCGGGATCCGTGGGCTGGTGTCCCAGACACTCACTCGTAGCCGTTCACCTTGAGGGTCGCCACGCAGGCGCATGGAGCACGGACCGTCCGTGTGCACATAGGTATTGGTGACGAGTTCGGACGTCAACAGCTCGGCCACATCGATGAGTGCGGGCATCCCGTGACGCTGGAGGACTGTCCGGAGGGTGGTCCGGGCGACTCCGGGAGCTCTCGGATCGCGAGGCAGTTCGAGGGTGTACGTCCACGGTTGTGAGGCGGATACGGTGACCATGGAAGTCTCCTGGGAGGAAGCAGAGTTGCGGCATGGACCAGCTCGGGGTTGCTGCGCATCCCGTGCCCCTGAGGCAGGTCAGCCCGAGTGGCGTGGCCCACACCGTAGCGCCTTCCGTGGACTACATTCCATGGAATGTGTGGACTGAAGTCCATGCAGCCTGATCGAGTGATAGCCAGAACGAGGTTCCGATGTCACCGAACGTCCCCCTGCCGACCGTACGACGACGCCGACTTGGAGCCGAGCTGCGTCGACTCAGAGAACGCGCGGATCTGTCGGCCACCGAGGCGGGTGTCCGGTTCGGGATCACCCAGTCACGCATCAGTAACATCGAGGCCGGTCGGTACGGGGTCAGCGCAGACCGTGTCCGCGCGTTGGCGCGCACATACAACTGCTCGGACCACGTACTGATCGAAGCTCTTGCCGCGATGACGGGTGAGCGCAGACAGGGTTGGTGGGAGGACTACCGAGAAGTTCTGCCGGCGGACCTGATCGACCTCACGGAGCTCGAACATCACGCGACGGCGATCCGGGTTGGCCAGGTCATCAACATTCCTGGCCTGCTCCAGACGGTCGATTATGCGCGTGCGATCTTCAGCGATGCAGTGCCACCGCTTCTCGCGCACGAGGCCGAGCACAGGTTGTCCCATCGCATCAAACGGCAAGCGATCCTCTACCGGGACAACCCTCCGCCCTACACGGCAATCATCCACGAAGCGGCCCTGCGCATGCAGTTCGGGGGAATCGACACAGCCAAGGCGCAGCTCCACCACCTCGTCGAAGTGAGTGAGCGGGACTCGGTGACTGTCGTCGTGATCCCTTTCGAGGGGACGTCGTTCCCCAGTGTGGGTCACGGAATCGACTATCTCTACGGCCCGGTTACCCAGTTGGACACTGCGATCCTGGACACGGCCCAAAGCGGGGCTGCGATCGATGCAGCGGCTCAACTTGAGGTGTGCCGCCTTGTGCTGGACCGGATGGAGTCGGTTGCTCTCAAACCCGGGCCCTCACGTGATCTGATTCAGCGCATCGCGCACGACCTGTGAGAGAGGCGGTCATGGTCGAACTCGGATGGCAGAAGTCCACCTACAGCGCGTCGGGCTCCTCGTGTGTATGCCTGGCAACCAGTCATTGCGGAGTCTTGTTCATATGCGAGAGCGACGATCCCGAAGTCGTGCTCACTACGACTCCAGACAGATTCCGCCCCCTCATATCCCGTATCAAAGCTGGCGCGTTCGACGGCTGAGTGTGCCCGGACCGGGGCAGGCGCTCCTGCCCGTGACTCCCCTGGCGGCCATGCTCACGCAGGCGGTCGGCTGCTCCGTGATCGACGAACGGGTCTATCCCCGGAGGGACACCCACGTCGCACCTCTGCGGGCCTTCGACGCGGACGTCACCTCCATCGGATCCACGATCCGGCTGCGTGGCCTCAGCAGGCTTCACGCGGCGGATGTGGAAGCCGCCGACATCCGGGCGGTGACAGCACTGCTGATTGCCGCCCTGGCGGCCGACGGCACCTCTACGATCCGGGGCCTGCACCACTTCCGGCGCGGCTACGGACGCTTGCTCACTCACCTGCCCGCGTTGGGCGCCGGGATCACCACGTCACCGGAGAACTAGATGCCCGTACCCTTCACCACCGACGACACCGAACGTCTCCGCGAGACGCTCCAGGAGATCGTCACCGACGGCGCCACCCCCGGTGGCGTCCTCGTCACCGGAACGACCGACGGCGATCAACACGTCGTGACGGCCGGCACGATCGCCACGGAATGCGGTCCTCAACCGCCAACCGCCCACACCCTGTACGACATCGCATCGCTCACGAAGGTAGTCGCCACCTGGCCGCTCATCGGCCAGGCCGTGCAGGAGGGGCTGATCGATCTGGACGGCCCCGTACGCGACATCCTCCCGGTGATGACCGGTGAGACACCCAGCGGGGAAGCCACGGTACGTCAACTGCTCGCCCACACCTCCGGCTTGCGTGCCTCGACACGCCTGGACCACTACCGGGGAACCGAGCTTCCTCTGCACGAGGCGATGTGCCGTGAGCCGCTCGAAAACAGCACCGGTGCGCACCGCTACATCAATCGGGGCTACATCCTCCTCGGCCTCGCCCTCGCCCACGTCCACCGCCGACCTCTCGACCGGCTCGCCGCACGGACGTGGGGCACGTTCGGCATGACAGCGACCACCTACGGCCCGGTGACCCGCACTCCGCAAGTGGCCCCCACCGAGCAGCGATTCCCCGGTGCTCCGAGGATCTGGGGCACGGCACACGACGACAACGCCGTCCTGCTCGGCGGCGTGGCCGGCCACGCCGGTGTGTTCTCCACGCCGTCCGACCTCGCCACTTACGCCCGCGTTCTCCTCACCGGTGAGGAGAACGGCGTGCTCGGCGACTGGCTGCGCAGCAGCACCGTCCCCCAGGCGGCCATCGAACCGGGCCTCGACCGGGGTCTGTCCTGGATCCTCGCCCACGGCGGGACCGTGGCCTATCACCACGGCTTCACCGGCACCAGCCTCTACCTCGCCCCGCCCACCGGCCGTTACCTGGTCATCTGTACCAACGCCGTCTACTACGGCCCGGCCCGCACCCGGCTCGCGCCGCTGCGGGCCCTCGCGCTCAAGACGATCTCGTCCACCTGAACGGAAGTAGAGCCTTCCCCCGCCTACGTCGAAGCCGGCTACGCCTTCGCCCTCGGGCAAGCCGTCCACGACCGGCGCACCGAACTCGGGCTGTCGCACGCCGAACTGGGCCGGCGGGCCCACATGACCGAATCTCAGATCTCCGACATCGAAGGCGGCGACTCCGTACCGGCACTCCCCCTGCTGACACGGCTCGCCAAAGCCCTGGACGCCTCGCTGACGGTCCATCTGGACGGTGACGACTCGGTCTTCACCTTCACCGCCCATGACACGGAGTCAGGAATCAGCGGTTCCCCGTCCGGGAGCTCCGCCGTGACCTGAGCGGCCCCGGCGCGTCCTCAGACCCGCCCCCACTCCCCCAGCGCGAACCCCTTCTCCGCCCGCGTCTGACGGGCCACCCACAGCCGCCCGTCCTCCCCGATCACGGCGAGGACCACGCGTCCGGACGCGTCGAGGGCCAGGGCCGGGGCCGACTGTGAAGCGAACTCCTCGCCGGTTTCCGACCAGTGGACGTCCGAGGGGTCGTCACCCGCCGGGCAGACGGCCACAGCCGGGAGGCCGGACGTGGAGCGCTGGGCCAGGACCACGCAGTCCCGTCCGTCCACGGTCGCGCGCAGTGCCGCGACCGGGCCGGAGCCCGTGCCGCCCACGACGCCGGCGCCCGGGCCGTCGTGGCCGTCCGGGTCGTCGGCGGCCTCGCGCCGCAGTACGTGCAGCGCCGAATCCGTCGTGTCGCGCCAGAAGTGGGTGATGCGGTCGTCGGCGGTCGGGACCGAAGTGGAGGAGCAAGCCGCCGGTTTCGCCGGGATGTTGCGGGCGCGCTGGAGGGGGCCGCCGGGTTCGTCCTGGCGCCAGCGGAGGACGAACTCGCTGGCGGGGGCGAGGAGTTCGACGCGGCCGTCGGAGGTGACGCCGGACGACAGCGAGTCCAGGACGTGACTGCCCTTCAGGTCGGTCCAGGGGCCCCAGAGGCCGCGCGCGTCCTGACGGCGGGCGCACACGCCGCCGCCCGCGTTGCGGACGAAGACCTGGAGGCCGACGGAGTCGCAGACGGCCTCGGGCACGCCGATCTGGTGGGCGCGCTCCCAGTCCGCGTGGTGCGGGGTGCCGATGGAGCGCCAGTGGGTCAGGGGGCGGCCGGACTGGAACTGGGTGGCGTACACCACCTCGGTCACCACGTCGGTGTCGGTGCGCTCGTCCGCGCTGCGGCGGCGGACGCCGACGAGGCGGACGTAGCCCTGGGGCTCCTGGGCTATCGACAGGTACGGCTCCAGGTCCGGCGCGGGGAGCAGTTCGGGGCCGGTCCACTCGGGGCCGCCGGGGCGGGCCTCGGTCCAGCGGGCGATGCCGCCCTCGGTGGGCGCGTAGGCGGTCAGGCGGCCGTCACTGCCGCGCAGGAGCCAGCCGGTGACAGGGGTGGCCGTACGCACTGCCATCTCTCGCTGCCAGCCTTTCTCACGGGTGAGGGCGTTCCCAGGGACGGGCGCTCGACAGCGTGCGGCGCAGCCGTCACGCCCGGCGCGGGCCCCGATTGTCGACCCCCGACCCTAACATCGCAGGTGCCGGGGGGTTCCGTGCGGAATCCGCGTGCGAGGCTGTTCTGCATGAGTGCACTGCTTGTCGTGGATGCCGCGAATGTCGTGGGTGCGGTGCCGGACGGCTGGTGGCGGGACCGCCGGGCGGCCGCCGAGCGGCTGCGGGACGCGCTGGTCGCGTACGCGACCGGGGAGAGCGTGCCCGGAGGCTGCGAGCCCCCGCTCGCCGGGCCGGTGGAGGTCGTGCTCGTCGTGGAGGGCGCGGCGCGCGGCGTCGAGTCCGCGGCGGGGGTGCGGGTCGTGGCGGCGGACGGCAGTGGCGACGACCGGATCGTCGAGTTCGTCGCGGAGCGTGAGGCAGGGCGACGGTGCGTGGTCGTCACGGCGGACCGGGGGCTGCGGGAGCGGGTGCGGGCGCTGGGCGCGGAGGTGGTGGGTCCGCGCGCGGTACGGCCGGAGGCGGGGGGCGGTTCCGGGGGCGGTTCCGGGGGCCGGGGGCGTACGGACCGTACGGGCGGTACGGACCGTACCGGCTGATCCGGCGGAGCCCGTCGGGGGTGGTCCGGGGCGCCGTACGGTCCGTACGGGCGCCCCGGCTCGTACGGGCACACGCACCCCCAAAAGCCGGCCGCACCCCCTCACGGCACCCGGCTGTGCCCCCGCCCGTACACGAAGTACACGACCACCCCCAGGATCATCCACGCCACGAACCGCATCCACGTCTCCGCCGTGAGGTTGAGCATCAGCCACAGCGAGGCCAGCACGGACAGCGCGGGCACCGTCGGCACGAAGGGGGTGCGGAAGGCGCGGGGCAGGTCGGGGCGGCTGCGGCGGAGGATGGCGACGCCGAGGGCGACGACGACGAACGCGAACAGCGTGCCGATGTTGACGAGTTCGGCGAGGACGTCGATCGAGGTGAAGCCCGCGACGACCGCGACGACGGTGCCGAGCAGGATCGTCGAGCGGTAGGGGGTGCCGAAGCGCGGGTGGACGACGGAGAAGAAGCGGGGCAGCAGCCCGTCGCGGCTCATCGCGAAGAACACGCGGCTCTGCCCGAGCAGCAGGATCATGGACACGGAGGTGAGGCCGACGGCCGCGCCGAAGCTGATGAGCCCGGCCCAGAAGGGGTGCCCGACGGACTTGAAGGCGTCGGCGAGGGGGGCGTCGGTGCTCAGCTCGCTGTACTTCTGCATGCCGGTGACGACGACGGAGACGGCCACGTAGAGGATCGTGCAGATGGCCAGGGAGCCGAGAATGCCGCGCGGGACGTCGCGTTGGGGGTTGCGGGTCTCCTCGGCGGCGGTGGCGACGATGTCGAAGCCGATGAAGGCGAAGAAGACGACGGCGGCGGCCGCGAAGATGCCCATGACGCCGAAGTGGGAGGGCGTGAAGCCGAACATGAGCTGCACCAGCGGGGCGGTGATGTCGTTGCGGCCGGTGACGCCCTTGGACGGCGGGATGAACGGCTCGTAGTTGGTGCCGGTGATGAAGAACGAGCCCGCGACGATCACGATGAGGACGACGGTGACCTTGACGCCGACGACGATGCCGGTCACGCGCGAGGAGAGCTTCATGCCGAGCACGAGGATCACGGTCAGCGCGACGACGAGGGCGCAGGCGAGGATGTCGAAGCCGAAGTGGCCGTGGTGCGGGCCGATCAGGGCGGGCGGCAGGTGCCAGCCGGCGGTGTCCAGGAGCGAACGGATGTAGCCGGACCAGCCGACGGCCACCACCGCGCAGCCCAGGGCGAGTTCGAGGATCAGGTCCCAGCCGATGATCCAGGCGGGGAGTTCGCCGAGGGAGGCGTAGGCGAAGGTGTAGGCGGAGCCGGCGACCGGCACGGTGGAGGCGAACTCGGCGTAGCACAGGGCGGCGAGCGCGCACACGACACCGGCGAGGACGAAGGCGAGGGCGACGGAGGGGCCGGCGTTCTCCTTGGCGACCTTGCCGGTGAGGACGAAGATGCCGGTGCCGATGACGACGCCGACACCGAAGACGGTCAGGTCGAGGGCGGAGAGCGATTTGCGCAGCGCGTGCTCGGGCTCCTCGGTGTCACGGATGGACTGTTCGACCGTCTTGGTGCGGAACAGGGCACGCCGGCCGCGCCCGTCGTTCCGCGGGGGGTGTTGTGTCGTCATCGGCCCGCCTCCGCCTGCTCGTCCCGTGCTGCGCCCCGCTCGTCGGCCGTCACGGCCTGTGTACGAGAACTGAACTGAGCGAGTGTCCGCGATGTTGCGTCCCACGCAGGGGTGGCAGCGACGGACGGGAAGAGGATTCACCCGATGGGAGGTACGGGCGGTTATGCGGGCGGGCCGGCCGGTCCACCCGGAAGGGGTGGACCGGCCGGCCCGGGAACAGTGCGGGGAGCGGTCAGTCGCGGACGGCCTCGGCCGGCTCGGCGGAGTCCTCGAAGCGGCCGTCGAGCTTGGCGACGAGGCCGGTGACCTGGCGGGCGATGTCGGGGGCGGTGAGCCCGATGCCGGCCATGACCTCCTTGCGGGAGGCGTGGTCGAGGAAGCTCGCCGGGATGCCGAAGTCGCGCAGCGGGATGTCGACGCCCGCGTCGCGCAGGGCCTGCGCGACGGCCGAACCGACGCCGCCCACACGGCAGTTGTCCTCGACGGTGACGACGACGCGGTGGCGTTCGGCGAGCGCGGGCAGCGCCTCGTCGACGGGCTTGACCCAGCGCGGGTCGACGACGGTCGCGGAGATGCCCTGCTTGTCGAGGAGGCCGGCGATCTCCAGGCACATGGGGGCGAGCGCGCCGACGGAGACGAGCAGGACGTCGGGGCGGGCGGTGGCGTCGGCGGGCTCGCGCAGGACGTCCATGCCGCCGACGCGGCCGACGGCCTCGACGGCCGGGCCGACGGCGCCCTTGGAGTAGCGCACGACGGTGGGGGCGTCCTTGACGTCGACGGCCTCGCGGAGCTGGGCGCGGACCTGGTCGGCGTCGCGCGGGGCGGCGATCCGCAGGCCGGGCACGACCTGGAGGATCGACATGTCCCACATGCCGTTGTGGGAGGCGCCGTCGGTGCCGGTGACGCCGGCCCGGTCCAGGACGAAGGTCACCCCGCACTTGTGCAGGGCGACGTCCATGAGGACCTGGTCGAAGGCCCGGTTGAGGAAGGTCGCGTAGACGGCGAAGACGGGGTGGAGTCCGCCGGTGGCCAGGCCGGCCGCGGAGGTCGCGGCGTGCTGCTCGGCGATGCCCACGTCGTAGACGCGGTCGGGGAACTCCTTGGCGAACTTCTCCAGGCCGACGGGCTGGAGCATCGCGGCGGTGATGGCGACGACGTCCTCGCGCTCGCGGCCGATCCCGACCATCTCGTCGCCGAAGACGGAGGTCCAGTCGGCGCCGCCGGCCGAGACGGGCAGGCCGGTGTCGGGGTGGATGACGCCGATGCCGTGGAAGCGGTCGCCCTCGTGCTGCTCGGCGGGCTTGTAGCCGCGGCCCTTCTGGGTGAGGCAGTGCACGATGACGGGGCCGCCGAAGCGTTTGGCGCGCTGGAGGGCGGATTCGAGGGCCTGGACGTCGTGGCCGTCGATGGGGCCGATGTACTTCAGGCCCAGGTCCTCGAACATGCCCTGCGGGGCGATGAAGTCCTTCAGGCCCTTCTTGGCGCCGTGCAGCGTCTCGTAGAGGGGCTTGCCGACGACGGGGGTGCGCTCCAGGAGGTCCTTGCCGCGGGCGAGGAAGCGCTCGTAGCCGTCGGTGGTGCGCAGGGTGGCCAGGTGGTCGGCGAGGCCGCCGATGGTGGGGGCGTAGGAGCGCTCGTTGTCGTTGACGACGATGACGAGCGGGCGGTCCTTGGCGACCGCGATGTTGTTCAGGGCCTCCCAGGCCATGCCGCCGGTGAGGGCGCCGTCGCCGATGACGGCGACGACGCGGTCGTCGACGCGGCGCAGCTGGTTGGCCTTGGCGAGGCCGTCGGCCCAGCCGAGGACCGTGGAGGCGTGGCTGTTCTCGATGACGTCGTGCTCGGACTCGGCGCGCGAGGGATAGCCGGACAGGCCGCCCTTGGCACGCAGCCGGGAGAAGTCCTGGCGGCCGGTGAGCAGCTTGTGCACGTACGCCTGGTGGCCGGTGTCGAAGAGCACCTTGTCCTTCGGGGAGTCGAAGACGCGGTGCAGGGCGATGGTGAGCTCGACCACTCCGAGGTTGGGTCCGAGGTGGCCGCCGGTCTTGGCGACCGCGTCGACGAGGAAGGAGCGGATCTCCGCGGCCAGCCGGTCGAGCTGCTCCGGGCTCAACCGGTCCAGATCGCGCGGTCCCCTGATGCGGGTCAGCAGCGCCACCCGTGCCTCCTTAAGCTGTCGAGCTGTCGAGCCTTGCGGATTTGTCGAGTCTAATGTTCCGCCCGGGACGGCGGTCAGCGGGTGCTGCGAGGTATGTCACGCGAACGGCCCAGCCGCCCCGCAAACCGGGCCAATAGCCGCCGATCGGCTCGGTTCCATAGCCGCCGATCGGCGGCGATCGGCGTCGATCGCCGCCGTGGGGTCGGACGCCGGGGCGGTGGCCGCCGGTTCCGCCGCGACGGCGGCGGGGCGGCGGTTACGCCCGCCCCGCGGTCTTCTGCGTACGGCGGGAGACCGAGTCGATGACGACGGCGGCCAGCAGCACCGCGCCCGTGATCATGTACTGGACGGCGGCCGCGATGCCCAGCAGGGCCATGCCGGAGGCGATCGACTGGATCACGAGCACGCCCAGCAGCGCCGACCAGGTCTTGCCGCGGCCGCCGAAGAGGCTGGTGCCGCCGATGACGGCGGCGGCGATGGCGTTCATCAGCAGGCTGCCGGAGCCGGAGGACTGGTTCGCGGCGTTGATCTGCGAGGCGAGGAAGAGCCCGCCGAGCGCGGCCATGGTGCCCGACAGGGCGAAGACGGAGATACGGACGGCGGCGACGTCGATGCCCGCGCGCCGGGCGGCCTCGACGCTGCCGCCCAGGGCGTGGACGGTGCGCCCGTAGCGGGTGCGGCGCAGCACGAGGTCGAGGGCCACGACGACGCCCAGGAAGATCACGACGGCCAGGGGCAGGCCCTTGTACTGGTTGAACAGCCAGGCCACCGCGTAGGCGGGCACCGCGAGCACGGCGGTGCGCAGCACGATCTCGACGGGCGGCCGGGCGGGGACGCCCGCGGCCTCGCGGCGGCGCGCGTCGCGGAAGGAGAACAGGAGGTAGGCGGCCACGCCCAGGGTGGCGAGGCCGTAGGCGGCGGAGATGTCCTCGAAGTAGTGGTTGGTCAGGGAGGCGACGAGGCCGATGTCGTCGAGGTTGATGGTGCCGTTGGCGCCGAGCACCTGGAGCATGAGCCCGTTCCAGCCGAGGAGTCCGGCGAGGGTGACGACGAACGCGGGCACGCCGATACGGGCGAAGAAGAAGCCGTGCAGGGTGCCGATGACCGCGCCGGTGGCGAGGGCGGCGATCAGCGCGAGCCACTCGGGGACCCCGTGCTGGACGTTCAGGACGGCGAGGACGGCGGCGGCCAGTCCGCTGACGGAGCCCACCGACAGGTCGATCTCGCCGAGGATGAGGACGAAGACGACGCCGACGGCGATCAGTCCGGTGCCGGCGGCGGTGACGAAGAGGTTGGAGAGGTTCTCCGCGCCGAGGAAGGCGGCATCGCGCAGCTGGAAGACGAGCGCGATGACCACGAGCCCCACGACGACGGGCAGCGAGCCGAGTTCGCCGCTGCGCAGTCTGCGGACCGACTCGCTCCAGTAGCCGGCGAGGCCCTTCTCGCGCACCAGCAGGCGGGGGTCGACGGCGGTGACGGCGGCGGGCGCGACGGGCACCTCGTCGCGCGGGGCCTCGCGGGAGTCGTCGCCGTTGCTGGTCCCGGTCACGTCCGTACTCATGCCTGCCCCTCCGCGCTGTCGGGCCCGTCATCCCCGGCCGTGCCGCCGCGGCGCGCCCGGCGGCGGGTCACGGCGTTGTCCGTGGCTCCGGTGATGGCGGAGATGATCTGCTGCTGGGTGGTGCCGGGGATGTCGAAGGTGCCGTTGTTGCGGCCCAGGCGCAGCACGGCGACGCGGTCGGCCACGGCCATGACGTCGGCCATGTTGTGGCTGATGATCAGGGTGCCGAGGCCGCGTTCACGCAGCCGCTCGACGAGGTCGAGGACCTGCGCGGTCTGTTCGACGCCGAGGGCGGCGGTGGGTTCGTCGAGAACGACGACCTTGGGTTCGCCGAGCAGGGAACGGGCGATGGCGACGCTCTGCCGCTGCCCGCCGGAGAGCGAGGCGACGGGGATGCGCACGCTGGGGATGCGGATGGCGAGCGTGGCCAGCAGTTCGCGGGAGCGGCGCTCCATCTCGACCTCGTCGAGCACCCCGGCGGTGGTGAGCTCGCGGCCGAGGAAGAGGTTGCCGACGACGTCGAGGTTGTCGCACAGCGCGAGGTCCTGGTAGACGGTGGCGATGCCCAGGGCCTGGGCCTGGTGCGGCCGGTCGACGGTGACGGGCCGGCCCTCCCATTCGACGGTGCCCTCGTCGGCGGGGCCGACTCCGGCGATGGTCTTGACGAGGGTGGACTTCCCGGCGCCGTTGTCGCCGACGAGCGCGACGACCTCGCCGGGGCGGATCTCCAGCTCCACGTCGGTGAGCGCCTGGACGGCGCCGAACCGCTTGGAGATCCCGCGCAGCGCCAGCACGGGGGGCGCGGCGGCGCTCGCGGACGCCGTCACCTCGCCGCTCCCTTCGCGGGCTGCTTCAGGCCGGCCTTCTCGCACACGGCCCTGTACTTGGCGGTGCAGATCTCGCCGAAGGTGAAGAAGCCCTCCTTGCCGACGTACTGGGCGATGTCGCCCTTGGTGAGCGCGAAGGGGGTCACGATGACGGCGGGGATCCTCTTCTCGGAGGCGCTGTCGACGGTGGACCCGGCGACCGCATCGAGGGAGGTGCCGCGGGCGAGGGCGACAGCGAGGGAGGCGGCGGCGTCGGCCTCGGGTTTGTAGGGCTTGTAGACGCTCATGTACTGATCCCCCGTCAGGATGCGTTGTACGGCGGAGAGTTCGGCGTCCTGGCCGGTGACGGGCGGCAGTCTGTCGTAGCCGGCGCTCTTGAGGGCGGTGATGATGCCGCCGGCCATGCCGTCGTTGGCGGAGTACACGCCGATGATGCGGTCCTTGCCGAGCGAGGAGATGGCGCCCTTCATGTTCTCGTTGGCGTTCTCCGGCTTCCACTCCTTGGTGTCGTACTCCTTGCCGATACGCACCTTGCCGTCGAGGACGGCGTGCGCGCCGTCCTTGTACATCTTGGCGTTGGGGTCGGTGATCGAGCCGTTCATCATGACGATCTCGCCCTTGCCGGTGCTGCCGTCGAGCGCCCGCAGCAGGGACTCGCCCTGGATCCGGCCGACGCGCTCGTTGTCGACGGAGGTGTACGCCTTGACGGGGCCCTCGGCGAGGCGGTCGTAGGCGACGACGGGTATGCCCGCCTCGGTGGCCTTCTTCACGGATCCGGCTATGGACTTGGCGTCGACCGCGTCCAGGACCAGCGCGTCGACCCGCTTGGTGACCATGGTGTCGACCTGCTGCTGCTGGAGGGAGGCGTCCTGTTTGGCGTTCTCGTACAGGACGGTGGTGCTCCTGCCCGCCAGTTCCCGCAGTTTCTTCTCGATGAGGGGTTTGTCGAAGCGCTCGTAGCGGGCGGTCTGGTTCTCCGGGAGCAGCAGGCCGACGGTGAGCGCGCCCGTTTTCCCGGTCCTTCCCCCGCCGCCCGCCTCTTTCGCCTTGCCGCACGCGGCGAGGCCCACCGCCAGTGAAACGGCCGCGACGGCCGCGGCCGTACGGCGCACCTGCGTGTTCACTTGCCGATACCTCCCTGACGGGGGCCGCGTCGTCGCGGCCGAGGTGGCTGGCAGTCAACTCGGACCCCATAGGGGCGTCAAGAAGTGAAGACGTGTCTCTATGTTCCCCGCACGGAGGCGTCGGCGCCCGTCGGACGGCCTTCCCCGAGCAGGCTCGCGTCACCCATTTCGCTCAGGACCAGCGCGAGCGCGCCCAGCACCTCCGCGCGCCCGCCCAGCGCCCCGGGCACGACCTCCAGCTGGCGCGCCGCGCTGGGGATGGCCGAGCGGGAGACGGACTCGCGGATGGGGCCGAGCACCAGCTCCCCGGCCTCGGCGAGATCGCCGCCGAGCACGATGCGGCGCGGGTTGAGCAGATTGGCCAGGCTCGCCACGCCGCTGCCGATGTACCGGCCGACGTCGGCGATCACGCGCCGGCAGCCCGGGTCGCCCTCGCGGGCCAGCCGCACCATGCGCGGGACGGTCAGGTCGGGGCCGTGGGCCGAGTGGAGCAGCGGCAGCACGTAGCGGGCGGCGGCGAAGGTCTCCAGGCAGCCGCGGTTGCCGCAGCGGCAGACGGGGCCGGACTCGTCCAGGGTGATGTGGCCGATCTCGCCCGCCGTGCCGCCCGGGCCCCGGTAGATGCGTCCGTCGATGACCAGGCCGGCGCCGACTCCGCTGGCGACCTTGATGTAGGCCAGGTCGCTCGCGCCGCGGCCGGCCCCCCAGACCAGCTCGCCGAGGGCGCCGAGGTTGGCGTCGTTGTCGATGTGGACGGGCACGGAGAGCCGCTCGGCGAGGGCGTCGCGGGGGTTGGTGCCCGCCCAGCCCGGCAGGATCGCCGTCGAGCCGAGGATGCCCGTGCCGACGTCGATCGGGCCGGGCACGCCCAGCCCCACACCGACGACCTTGCCCGCGTCGATGCCCGCCTCCGCGATCAGCCGCTTGACCAGCTGCTCGGCCCGGTCCAGGCCCTGGGCGGCGGAGGCGTCCACGTCCAGCGGCTCGGCCTCCTCGGCCAGCACCCGGTGGGCGAGGTTGCCGACCGCGACCCGCAGGTGCGTGTGGCCGAAATCGACGCCGACGACAATGCCGGCGTCCCCCGACAGCGAGACACTGCGGGCCCGGCGCCCGCCGGAGGAGGTGGGGGTCACCTCGACCGTGCCGCTCTCCCTCAGCTCCCGCACGATGTTGGACACCGTGGCCGCCGACAGCCCGGTGGACCTGGCGATCTCCGCCTGGGTGAGCGAGCCCGCCATGCGCACGGCGCGCACGACCCGCTCCAGGTTGGCCCGGTGCAGCGACGACTGCGACCCCGGAGTCTCCACGCCCATCCTCTCCCCTGCCCGGACGGCGCCCGCGCCGTCCCTTTCACCGGCCCCGCGCCCTTGCGGTCCGGCCCGCTCGTACAACAGGTGAACTCTAAGCGGATCCGCGCCGCCGGGTTCCGTCAAGTTCCCGATCCGGCCGGAAGCGGGCCGTCTCACCGGGCCCCGCCGCGTCGCAGGCCCCCCGCCCGGACCGTACGGGCGAACGCCGCCCACACCGCGACCGGCACCAGCAGGACGTGCTGCGGGGCCTCGCTCTCCCGCAGACCGATGAGGCCGCCGTCACAGACGGCGGCCTCCACGCACTCGCTGCCGCCGCCGCTGCCCGAGAAGCTCGACCTGCGCCATCCGGGGGCGGTGCCCCGTTCCGTCATGAGCGGGACGCCAGCCGCCGCAGCAGACCGGCCGAGGACTCCGGGTCGAGCGCGGCGGCGCTCAGCGAGGCGAACAGCTCGCGGAAGCGGCGCACGTCCGCCTGCCGGTCCAGGTACTGCGGCCCGGCCAGGCCGTCCATGAGGACCACGTCCATGTCGGCGGGCTCCAGCCCGTAGACGACGAACGGCCCGTCGAAGCCGCCGTGCGCGCCGGCCGCGAACGGCAGCACCCGCAGCCGCACCCGCTCGCTGTCGGCGAGCGCCGCCAGGTGCCGTAACTGGCCGCGCATCACCGCGGGCCCGCCCACCTCGGCACGCAGCACGGCCTCGTAGACCACGGCGCTCAGCCGGGGCGCGTCCGCGCTCGCGAGCACCTGCTGCCGCGCCGTGCGCGCCGCGACGGCGTGCTCGGCCTCGGCGGCGTCGTACCCGTAGCGGCCGCCCCGGAACAGGGCGCGCATGTAGTCGGCGGTCTGCAGCAGGCCGGGCACGAGGACGGTCTGCCAGGTCTGGACGACGACCGCGTGCGCCTCCAGGTGCGCGAGGTCCGCGATGCCGGGGAAGGACTGCGCGTACCGGCTCCACCAGCCCGGTCTGCGGCCCTCCTTGGCGAGCTCCACCAGGGTCTCGATCAGGTCCCGGTCGGTCACCCCGTAGGCCGAGAGCAGTCCGCGTAGCTCGAACGGGCGAATCCCGTTCGCGCCGGTCTCGATCCGGCTGATCTTGGCCTGTCCGCACTCCAGCGCCTCGGCGGCGGCCTCCCCCGACATACCCGCCGCCTCGCGCAGCTTGCGCAGCTCCGCACCGAGGCGTTTCTGGCGGATAGTTGGGGACTTCTGCGGCATGACAATCCTCCCTTCCTTTGGGCAGAGAGTCTGCCTGCACCAACCCGGTGGGCACAGTCACTCACAGGGTGGAAAGCCCCCGGAATTTATGCACTCGCGCCCGATCCGATCCCACTCTGGTGAATCCACCCCCCGAACGGAGCCCAGTCATGTGCGAGGACCCCCAACTGGCCGGTGCCGACTGGTGGTACACACTCCGCATCCCGGCCCAGCCCTGGATGATCGCCGTCGTCCGCGGCGCACTGCGGCTGGCGCTCCAGCAGCACGGCCGGGCCGATCTCGCGGACACCGCCTGTCTGCTGGTCACCGAGCTGGTCACCAACGGGGTGGTGCACGCGGGGAGCCCGGTGACGGTGGACCTCAGCTGCCGGGCGCGTACGCTGCGGGTCGACGTCCACGACGCGAGCCCGGAGGTTCCCGCGCGGATCAGCGCGGGCTGCGACGACGAGTCGGGGCGGGGGCTGACCCTCGTCGACTGCTGCGCGACGGCCTGGGGCGTGCACCCGGGGCCGCAGGGGGCGGGCAAGGCGGTCTGGTTCACGCTGGGTTGAGGGCGGGCCTTTCCGCACAACGGAGTCTTCCGCGCGACAGAGCGTTCCGCGCTGTTCCTAGTGTCTCGTGATCCTGCTTGTGTCACTTCGAGTTGTTCGCGACGAGCTTTCTGACGTTGCGCTGTGTCAGACGGACCTTCGCGAGGATCTCGTCGGCGGTCGCCGTCCAGGCGAAGGGTTTCGC